>JAEZKS010000226.1 GCA_023436075.1 Methanobacteriota archaeon | reverse complement strand
CACGAATACCTTACTTTAGTCCACCCCCTTAAACCCACGATACACACCCCCCAACACACAAAGCACGGGGAATCTGGATAATGCATATAAAAACCCGGCACTGACAGGACCGAAAGTGATCGATCTGATCGAAGCGGACTATGCAGATCAGCCAGCTGGCCGCATATGGGCCTATCTCGTCGATCGAGCGGGAGATGATATGATGATCGGCGGAAAAACCTTCTAGATACTATGGCTAAGCGTACAGGGGAACCTTTTACCAAAAGGTTCCCCTTGCACACTTCCAAAACGATCCTTAAAACCTGTGCCTTCGGCACATGTATTTGGTGTCGTGACCCAGGGGAACTTTTGAAAAAGTTCCCCGGGAGCCCCTCAAAACTTTATGCTCCGGTCGGGATTTGAACCCGAGTCGCCGGCTCGAAAGGCCGGCATGATTGACCGGTCTACACTACCGGAGCGTAAAATGCGAACCTAAAATATCCGTGCCTGTACTTATATTTTGTGCGTACTTCAATGGTCGCTCTCACGCGATTCGCATCTCACCCCTTTTCCCGCCCTGCAGGACCACCAACATCTTTAGGTTCCATAAGACCTTACATATTATACGGGGACTGGAGTGCAGGCCATGGACAGACAGGGGCTGGGCGACTTCCCGAAAGTGGATCCGACTGAGGAGGTCACCGGAAAAGGCATCGCAGTGCTGCTGGGACTTTTAGTCATCTACGCCACTCTGTACGCATTATCTTACCCGCTGGAACGTCTCTCGGGTAATGCTCTGCTCAGCGTCCCGTTCGCCGACGCATTCTCGCTTAGCTTCCTGGCGCTGGCGACTCTCGGGCTCTTGCTGGTCATCCACTATCGGCGCGAATTTGTGGCAAATGACCTGATCGCGCCACTCTTCCTGGCGACGCTCGTCTGGCTGGCCATACAGGCGAAGTACTGGTACAACGACTGGACGCCGGCCATACCGTACTACGATCCGACGTTCAATGCTGTCGAGGTTTTCTTTATCTCGTTTGGCGCCGTCGGACTGCTGAAAGCGCATAACGTGCTGTGTTTCCACCTCGCGGAGAATGATCCCGCCGTTTCGGGATTCAGTCTCGGGCTGGGCGTACTGCTGGGCATCCCGTTCGCGATCCTTAATGTGCTGTTGTTCGTGTTCGTCAGCGGTAAGCAAACGATGTCAGAGGATGCGCTCACCGGGGCGATCATGGCTATGAGCCCTGCGATCATGGAAGAGACGGCGTTCAGGCTGCTTTTCATGGCGATTGCCCTAGTCATACTGATGAAAGTCCTGCCCCGGAACATAGCGATCGCAAGCGCCATTTTCATGGCAGTCGTCTTTCACTCTGCGGCCCACGTACCCGACCTCCTTGTCTCGGACCCGGCCATGGCAGTAGCCACAGTCGCAGTCACCAGCCTCCTGTTCGGGCTGCCCATGGCGTTGCTTGCCTACAGGAGGGACATCGAGACGGCCATCGGGTTCCACTGGGTCATTGATGCGGTACGGTTCTCGCTTGGGTTGTGACCTGTCGGCAAAGTTCGTATATCTTTTCGTACGGGTTGTCCCACGGTTAACACTACGTACACGACGGCCACGACGTGCACACGCCCTTTAAAAACGGCAACAATAAGTCTGTTTATTAACGGTCCGTCGTGGCCGTCGTGTACGTAGTGCCCGTCGCGTTAACTGCAGCTCAGCATATGCAACATCTCAAAAATGACTATAATAAAAAAGATTCTTCAGTTCCGTTTCTCAATTATGACTAAGTAGTTAACGTTCTGGTATCACCCCCTGTAGTTTTATTCCCGGATACTCGATCTAGTCCTGTTTATCAGTCCCCCTTCCAGGTTTTCACCGGACATTTGTTCGAGCAGGCCTGGTCAAACACCTCCGACGTTGTCGATGTCCCTCATCGCGCGCGGATGACCCGCCAGTCGGCGATGAGGCTTAACCTTCGCGAGAGAAATTATCTACTCTCACGATCTATAATTATTGTTAATTATGGATAAAAGTTGCCTGTGACGTTTCGCGATTTCAGAAAAAAATTTCGCTATTTTATATGTTATTCATTAGCACGGGCACGGATCTGGCGGGAACCCGGCAATTGTCGTGGGTTTTACCGGCGAGCATGGGAGCACTCGTCCTGCTCCCGTGCCAGTGGTGCCGTTATTCATTCATCGTCGAGCGTCGCCAGGTCGCCCAGAGGGAGGCCGAGTTCCTGGGCCTTCAGGACACGGCGCATGATCTTGCCGCTCCTCGTCTTAGGCAGACCTATCTTGAACTCGATTTCCCGGGGGAACGCATGGGCGGCCAGTTTGCTCTTCACGAACTCCGATATCTCCCGCTTCAGTTCCTCAGTGCCCTCATAGCCCGGCTTGAGCGCGATGAATGCCTTGATGATGTTGCCGTACAGGGGATCCGGCTTGCCGATGACTCCCGCCTCGGCCACTGCCGGGTGCTCCAGCAGTGCGCTTTCCACCTCGAACGGTCCGACGCGCTCTCCGGACGTCTTGATGACGTCGTCCACGCGTCCCATGAACCAGAAGTACCCGTCGGCATCCATGCAGGCGCTGTCGCCGGTGACGTACCATCCGGGAATGCGGAAGTACTCTTTATATTTCTCCGCATTGTTCCAGATCCCTCTCATCATGGACGGCCAGCCCGGCTTGATCACCAGGTTGCCGGGCACCCCGGGAGGCAGCGTGTTGCCCTTGTCGTCGACGATAGCGGCTGTGATCCCCGGGAACGGTTTTCCCATCGCGCCGATCTTCAGCGGCAGGCCGTAGAAGTTGGCGATCACGTTGCATCCCGTCTCCGTCATCCAGTAGTTCTCGTGGATGGGCAGGTCGTAGACCTTCATTCCCCACCGGATGACCTCCGGGTTCAGCGGCTCGCCCACGCTGGTGATGTATCGCAGGCTCTTCATGTTATATCGTGCGACCACTTCGTCGCCGGCCTTCATGAGCATGCGCAGCGCGGTCGGCGCGGTATACCAGACCGTGACCTTATACTTGTCGATGACCGCATACCATGCATCAGCGCTGAACCTGCCGGCGTAGATCACCTGGGAAGCCCCGTTGAGCCACGGGCCGAAGATACCGTAGGAGGTGCCTGTCACCCAGCCAGGATCAGCGGTACACCAGTAGACGTCGTCGTCACGCAGGTCCTGCACCCACTTCGTGGTGATGTAGTGTCCTATCATGGCATTATGGACATGGATCACGCCCTTGCTCTTTCCCGTCGTGCCCGACGTGTAGTGCATGATGACCGGATCCTCGAGGTGGCACCACTCGGTGGCGTGCTCCTCCGGCGCGTACATCATCTCGGCATCGTAGCTGAGCTCTCCCTCGCCGAACTTGAAGCCCTCGGGGGCCTGGCAGACGATGACCGTCTTCAGCGTCGGCACTTCCTTCTTGATCGGATCGATGCCCAGCCGCTTCATGTCCGGGGTGGTGATGACCATCTCGGCGCCGCAGTCGTTCATGCGATCTCGGACTGCCTCTGCCCGGAACCCGCCGAACAGCGGGGCGAAGATCGCTCCGATCTTGGCGATGGAAACCGCGCTGATGTACAGTTCAGGGATACGGGGGAGATATACGAATATGCGGTCGCCTTTCTTCGCGCCGGCCTTGCGCAGCACGTTGGCGAACTTGTCGGAAAGGAGCTTCATCTCGGCGAAGGTGTACTTCGCGTGCTCCTTGTTCGGCCCTTCCCAGTACAGTGCCACCTTGTTCTTGCGCCAGGAGGACGCATGCCGATCGATCGCCTCGTGGCCGATGTTGACTCTGCCGGTATTGTGCCAGTCGAACTCCCTCTTCACCTCGTCCCAGGTGAAGCCGTTGTTGGCATATGCCTTGTAATAATCACAGTTGCATACGCCGAACTTCTCGACGATCTCGACGTTGTTCTCGGTCCTGAGCTGCCAGCTCTTGCCGTGTACGCCTTTGCTCATCAACGGAATTCCGTGTTCTGATATGGAGTTCATGCTATGCTCCCCTTGTCTTGTAATTGATAATTAACAATCATTACAAATAAAGATTTCGATTGTTAACGATTCTTCATGGGTAATTATTTGCATAATAACGATAAAAATACATGTCGATAGGTTGCCAAAGGCCGCTCATTCAAGCGCAGTAGCGGCATTCGACGCCTCTCCGGGCACCCCAAATTATATAACCGCAAATGGCATTTATGTACAGCACTAAGGTGAAAGGATGCAATTACTACTCATCCATTCAGATTTCATCGAGTATGAGGTCAAAAAGAGCACTCCCGTCGCCGAGACCATTGAGGATACAGCTAGGTCCGGGCGCATGGAAGAGGCGCTCACAGCTTTCATCGCCGTAGAGAAGCCGGACGAGACGAACTCCGGCGAGGTAACCGGAAAGGGCGTGGAGACTATCGTCAAAATGGCCGGCCAGGTGAAGGCGAATAAAGTAATGTTATATCCTTACGCTCATCTGAGCTCCAACCTTTCTTCTCCGAAAACGGCGGTCGACGTGCTCAAGGGCATGGAACAGGGCCTGAAAGAGAAGGGCTTCGAGGTTGGTCGGGCCCCGTTCGGCTGGTACAAGCAGTTCACGATCAAGTGCAAAGGCCACCCGCTGTCCGAACTGTCCCGGAACGTCAGACCTGCCGGCTGCGAGGCCGAGACGGTGACGATCACCCCGGCGGAGAAGCCCGAGGTCGTTTCCGAGGCGGTCAAGAACGAGGAGAAGCTGAAGAGCTACTTCTATGTGCTCGACACCGACGGGCAGCTCAAGGACCCTAAGACCTTCGACTACAAAGGCCATGACAAGCTCAGGGCGTTCGTGGACTACGAGATGGCCAAGAAGCGGGCCGTCGACCGCGTGCCGCCTCACGTCGAACTGATGAAGCGTCTCGAACTGGCCGACTACGAGCCGGGCAGCGATCCGGGCAACATGCGCTGGTACCCGAAGGGCCGCACGATGAAGGCGCTCCTCGAGAACTTCGTGCTCGCCGAGGCCGCGAAGAAGGGCGCTATGGAAGTCGAGACGCCGATCATGTACGACATGGAGCACCCGACGCTCAAGAAGTACCTCGACCGGTTCCCGGCCCGGCAGTACACGGTGATCGCAGACAAGAAGAACCTCTTCCTGCGGTTCGCCGCCTGCTTCGGCCAGTTCCTCATGAGCCATGACATGACGATCTCGTACCGTAACCTGCCGCTGAAGATGATCGAGCTCACCCGCTATTCATTCCGCAAGGAGCAGCGCGGCGAGCTGGTCGGCCTGCGGAGGCTGCGGGCATTCACCATGCCGGACATGCACACGATGTGCGCCGACATGGACGGGGCAATCCGCGAGTTCCGGGACCAGTATGACATGTGTATCAACACGCTGGCGACCGTCGGCATCGACCTGTCGGACTACGAGGTAGCCATCCGCTTTACCAAGGAGTTCTATGAGAACAACAAGGCGTTCATCGGCAGCCTCGTCCAGCGGGCTGGCAAGCCCGTGGTCATCGAAATGTGGGACCAGCGGTTCTTCTACTTCGTGCTGAAGTTCGAGTTCAACTTCATCGACAGCCTGGACAAGGCCAGCGCGCTTTCGACAGTACAGATAGACGTTGAAAACGCGGAACGCTACGATATCACATACGTCGACCAGAGCGGCAACAAGCAGCGGCCTATCATCCTCCACTGCTCGCCATCCGGCGCCATCGAACGGTGCATCTACGGCTTGCTCGAGAAGGAGGCCATGCTGGCCGAGAAAAACCAGGTACCCATGCTGCCCGTCTGGCTGACCCCCACCCAGGTACGCATTGTCACAGTCGGCGATAAGCATGTACCGTTTGCCGAAAAGCTGGCTGACGGATTATGTGGCTTCCGGGTAGACATCGACGACCGCGAAGAGACCGTAGGCAAGAAGGTCCGTGACGCGGCGAAGGAATGGATACCGTACGTCGTCACTATCGGCGACGCCGAGGCCGGCAGCGATAAGTTGCCAGTCGTGATCCGCTCCGAGTCGGAGCCAGGCAAGCCGAAGAAAGTCGACATGACTCTGGAAGAGCTCATCGCACGCCTGCAGAAAGAGACTGCATGCCTGCCGAACAGGCCATTGCCAGTCGTCAGGAACCTCTCAAAGCGGCCGAAATTCGTAGGAAGCCTGTAAGCTCTTGAACGCAGAGGTCGCAGAAGCCACTGTCACCTCTGTTCCTCTATTTTTATCGTTTGCTTTACTATCTATGATGTTTACAGCCTCTATTGCTCTTTTCAGTGCCCTTTGTGCCCTCTGTGCCCTCTGTGCTATTTTATTTGGCAATATTTATAAATGTAAGAGTCGAATCAACATTTTGGACCTCAAGGGGGCAGGCTGTCGCGGATGAATGCAGGGGTCCCAATTATCAACAGGCCTTTGTGGCATAGAGGATCGGGTTTGAGGAAGGATGGAACAGCACCATGGGCCGGATCACCGATCCGGCCCGGCAGTCACGTTTGAAATCTGCGATGATTATGGTTGATAAGCCAAGAATTCTGGTCATTTACACGTCGATGTCCGGTCACACTGAGGCGCTGGCAAGAGCCATCGCCGATGGCGCCAGGATCGGTCGGAACGTCGAGGTAAAAGTCATGCGAGCCAGCGACGTGATCGCAAGTGACGTCGCGCGCGCATGCGCGTTCGCCTTCGGCTCGCCGACGTACTACAGTTACATGAGCGGCGAACTCAAGACTCTGTTCGACAATGCATTGTCATATAAAGAGAACTTCGATGGCAAGCCGGCCATCGCCTTTGGCACCGGCGAAGGTGGTCAGCTCAAGTGTATCGAGAGCATCGAGAATATCCTGTCATACTTCGGGGTACAGTTCGTACAGAAATCGGACATCCTGTCCGCCGGCCTTGCAGTGCAGGGAATGCCTGATGAAGGGGCGCTGAAAATGGCAAAGCAGGCCGGGAAGAAGCTTGGCGAGGCCGGCGTGCATTACGTCTGCGAGAAGGCGAAGCTCGAGCAGGGCATCGTCACGGGTGAGCATCCTGCCAGGTGAACCGTGCAGCGTAGCATGCATGAGCTAGTATCTTAGATCCTCGTACGTCAGGCCGTATTTTTCTGTCATTATTGCAGCGAGCGTCGACCGGTGGCACTCCGCAGGGTTCGTCTCATAGCACATTAAGGCGGTTCTGCAGCTTTTTATTATCCCTTGTAGCTCTTCCAGCTCTCGGGGACGGGAAAGGGCATGCTGCCGGTAAGCGGCCATCATCTCTGGCATCGGGCGATCGCTGTTCCGGATTTCCACGGGATTGCCCAGCGCAGGAATGGAGACGTATCTTATCTGATATTCATTGGCAGCGCTGAGCCCGGCCAGCTTATCATCCAGCACATCCCTCCGGTAGTCCGGGACCCGGGACCATGGAGTCTCCCTGACATCGACGAGGCAATGCACGTCGGCATCTCTCAACCGGGCGAACAGGTCTTCTATTTTCAGTCTCTCGTAGCCGATCGTGTAAAAATCCGCTTCTGCCTGGCCAAGCCTTGTCTGCCTCAGGCGCTTTTCTGCCACATTGATCCAGACATCGTCTTGCTATGTATGTATAACGCCTGGCAGGATCGTCTTTGCCGAAAACGCGCCAGCAGCCCGCCGGAGATACTTTTAAATACTGAACGCCCTTATTTCAAAAATCAATAGCGGAGCTAAATATGGTGGATGCGGACGCGTTTATCGAAGAGGCTGTTGCGGGCATCAGGAGCCGCGTGAATGGCGGAAAGGCATTGATCGCTTTGTCGGGCGGCGTGGACAGCTCCGTCTGCGCAATCCTGGCACACCGGGCGATCGGCGACCGGCTGGTGCCAGTTTACGTAGACACTGGCCTGATGCGCAAGGGCGAGACGGACCGGATCAGGGAGATCTTCAGCTTCATGAGCCCCCGCATCGTGGACGCCAGCGACCAGTTTTTCAAGGCGCTGAAGGGTGTCACCGACCCTGAGCTCAAGCGTAAGGCGGTCGGGGAGACCTTCATCCGAGTGTTCGAAAGCGTCGCAAAATCGATGGACGTAGACTACCTGATCCAGGGTACAATCTACCCGGACCGCATCGAGTCCGAGGGAGGGATCAAGTCCCACCACAACGTAGGCGGCCTGCCGTCTGTCATCGACTTCAAGGGTATCATCGAGCCTATTTCCGATCTCTATAAGGACGAGGTCCGGGATGTCGCACGAGCGCTCGACCTGCCGCGGGAAATATCTGAACGCATGCCGTTCCCAGGTCCTGGCCTGTCAGTGCGAGTGATCGGCGAAGTCACCAGAGAGAAGGTCGCTGTCGTCAGGGAGGCTAACGCTATCGTCGAGCAGGAGCTCGTTCACCAGTACAAGCCCTGGCAGTGCCTGGCCGCGCTGCTTGAGAAGGGCACTGGCGTGAAAGGAGACAACCGGGTCCACGGATGGATCATCGCGGTCCGGGCCGTCGAATCGCGGGACGCCATGACTGCAAATCACATGGAACTCCCGTGGGAGACGCTGAACAAAATCTCGTCTCGCATCACGTCGGAAATCCCATCAGTGGCGAGGGTCGTGTACGATATAACGCCAAAGCCACCCGCGACCATTGAGTTCGAATAAGAGTTAAAGAGGTATTCGAGAGGACATGGAGGACCTTAACCACAGGGGACACAGGGGACGCAGAGGTACACAGAGGAACTAAAAAAGAGGCACATATATTCAAGCTTCTTATTTAGTAGTCCTCTGTGCATCTCTGTGTCCTTCGTGTACTCTGTGGTGAAAATCCTCTGCGCCCTCAAAAGAAACCTCTGAGTTCCCATCATAATCATCAAAGTCAAAGTGAGTAGAAATGGATGGCAACAATTTTGCCGGGGCCCCCGGGGAGGGGGCCATCTCGAAGGACGCTAAACACGTCTTTCAGACCTACGGGCGTCAGCCGATCGTCATAACCCGCGGCAAGGGCGCCCTCGTGTGGGATGCGAATGGCCGGGAGTACGTGGACTGTGTCGCCGGCATAGCGGTGAACAACCTGGGCCACTGCCACCCGACGGTCGTCGCGGCCGTCCAGGAGCAGGTGGCGAAGCTCATGCACACGTCCAACCTGTACTACAATCAGCTCCAGCCAGAGCTGGCTGAAAAGCTGGCAAAGCTGTCAGGCATGGACCGTGTCTTCTTCTGCAACTCGGGCACCGAGTCCATCGAGGCGGCGCTGAAGCTGGCCCGGAAAAATACGCAGAACAAAGGGTTCATCGCCACGGAGCATTGCTTCCATGGCAGGACTATGGGCGCGCTGAGCATCACCCACAAGGAGAAGTACCGCAAGCCGTTCGAGCCGCTGGTGCCTGGCGCCAGTTTCGTCCCCTATGGCGATGCGGAAGCCATCCGCAACAGGATCGACTCTGATACGGCAGCGGTCATCATTGAGCCTATCCAGGGTGAAGGCGGCGTCAACATCCCGCAGAAGGACTACCTGAAAGAGGTCAAGAAGATCTGCGACCGGGCTGACATTGTCCTCATCTTCGACGAGGTACAGACCGGCATGGGCCGGACTGGCAAATGGTTTGGCAAGGACCACTTCGGCGTACAGCCGGATGTCATGTGCGTAGCCAAGGGCATCGCCGGCGGCTTTCCCATGGGTGTCATGATGGCGACCGAAGACGTGGCGAAGTCCTTCGTCAAGGGCGACCATGCGTCGACCTTCGGCGGCAGCCCGCTGGCCTGCGCCGCAGCGTTGGGCACAATCAAGGCCATGGAGGACGAGAAGCTGGTCGAGCGGTCGCGCGACATGGGCAACTACATGAAGGGCGAGCTTGCGAAGAAGTGCAAGCAGGACTTCGTGGACCACGTCCGGGGCCTTGGCCTGATGATCGGCGTACAGATGAAGCGGGAAGGCAACTCACTCGTCGACCAGGCCCGTGACAAAGGCGTGCTCATCAACGTGACGTCTGATACTGTGATCCGGCTGGTGCCGCCGTTCGTGATCACCAAAGAGCAGATCGACCGCACCGTCGATGTCGTCAGCAAGCTGACATTATAAACAGGCGACCGGAGCTTTCCGGCCGCACTTTTTTGTCGTTTCCGAAAGGCCGTGACTTTCAGCCGATTCCTCAGATGGAAAAGTATATTGATTCAGGCAAACATTGCCTATAGGCACAACCACTGGAACCTCATTGTCACGGACGTGAACGATCATGCTCAGCATTGAAAACTTATCTGTCGAGGTGGATGGCAAGCGCATCCTCAACGGCGTAGACCTCGCCATCAAAGAGGGCGAGACGCACGCCCTGTTCGGCCCCAACGGATCGGGCAAGAGCTCGCTGCTCTTCTCGATCGCAGGCGTGCCTCGCTACAAGGTCACCGGAGGCAAAATCATCTACAAGGGAAAGGACATCACCGATGCTCCCATGGACGAGCGGGCAAAGCTCGGCATCGGCATCCTCTTCCAGCACCCGCCGGTCATCCGTGGCGTTAAGCTCCGGGACATGGTACGCATCAGCCTGGAGTCGCGAGGCCGGAAGGTCAACGATGCGGAGATCGACCAACTGGCAGCCAAGCTCAACCTGGAAAGCTTCATGGACCGGGACGTGAACCTCGGCTTCTCGGGCGGAGAGATCAAGCGTTCTGAGCTGTTGCAACTGCTGGGCCAGCGGCCGGACTTCGTCATGCTCGACGAGCCAGACAGCGGCGTCGACCTGGTCAACATCGGCCTGGTCGGGCGTACGATCAACGAGCTGCTCGAAAAAGAGAAGAAGACCATCGAGCGCACCAAGTCAGGTCTCATCATCACCCACTTCGGCAACATCCTGGACTTCGTGAAAGCGGACAAGGCCTACGTGATGATGAAGGGACACGTGCTCTGCCAGGGCAACCCGGTAGAGCTGCTTGAGGACATCCGGAAGAACGGCTACGGGGAGTGCATGGCATGCGCGAAGAGATAATAAAGAAGGCAGAGGCGGCCAGGGAAAAGAAGGCCCTGTACGGCCCGGATATCGACCTTGGAAAGTTCCAGCAGCAGACGCCTCCTCGGGAACGGATCACGTCGCTGGCATCACTTTCAAAAGGCGTGCAGGATCGGGCGCTCCACGCGGGCGTGGACGCCTCGATGAAGGAGAGGTCGGGCTCGTTCTTCATGCACGACCAGACTGTCGTTCACACTACGACCATGCAGGAAGGCCTGGAGATCATGGACATCAACGACGCGCTGGCGAAGTACGACTGGCTCGAGGATTATTTCTTCAAGCTGGTGCAGCCTGATGCCGACAAGTACACGGCATACAGCGCAACGCATCCGTTCGCCGGTTACTTCCTCCGGGCGCTGCCCGGGGCGAAGATCACCTTCCCCTTGCAGGCATGCCTGTACATGGGCCGCGAGAACATGGTCCAGAACGTCCATAATATCATCATCGCCGAGGAGGGCAGCGAGTTCCACATCATCTCCGGTTGCACCACCGACACGCACGTGACAAGCGGGCTGCACGTAGGCATCTCGGAGTTCTTTGTCAAGGACAATGCGAAGCTGACCTTTACCATGGTGCACAACTGGGCCGAAGACGTCCACGTCCGCCCCCGTTCGTCCACCCGCATGGGCAAAAACGCCGTGTTCATGAGCAACTACGTGTGCATGACTCCGGTGAAGGATATCCAGATGTACCCGGGCACCGTCATGGAGGGCGAGAACAGCATCGCCCGCTACAACACGATCGTGTATGCCTCGAAGGGCTCGCACTTCGACCTTGGGTCTAAGGCAATCATGAAGGCAAAAGGCTGTAAAGCCGAGCTTATCGCCAGGACTATCACTAAAGGCGGCTACATTGCATCACGCGGTCTCATTCAGGGCGACGTTGCGGACGTCAAGGCTCATCTCGAATGCCGCGGACTGATCCTGGGCGACGGCGGCATCATCTACGCGGTGCCGGAACTGCTTGGCAGCATTCCCGGTGTCGAACTCAGCCATGAGGCTGCCGTGGGCAAGATCGCTGAAGAAGAGATCCAGTACCTCATGTCTCGCGGCGTCGATGCCGACACGGCAACGGCGCTCATCGTCCGGGGTTTCCTGGACGTGGACGTGAAAGGGTTGCCGCCACAGTTGCAGGCGGAGATGAAGAAGACCATCGAGATCGGCGAAAAGTCGATGATGTAGCTGGTTTTCGCGGGGCTCCCGGGGGGCCTTTTCCATAAAAAGGCCCCCCTGGGTCACGACACAGGGCGCCAGTGCCGAAGGCACAAACACGATAGTTTTTGAAGGGTGCAAGGGGAACTTTTACCAAAAAGTTCCCTGTCATGCCGTCTGATCAAACTCCTCGCTATGCCCGCTAAAATCAGCTACATGATAACTTGCAACGCCGGGCGGCCGCTCGCACACGCAGGACCTGAACGGTAGCCGGCAAGCGACGATTGCCGGCTCTCCTTTTATCAAAAATGATCGGGCACGTCACCCGATCATGATCCCTTCTACCCTGACCCGGACGCCTTCTTTCACTCGGTTCATGTAGATCACTGTGCCGCTATGCCTCCATTGGAGCATGCATAGCCGGGGCAGGTACCAGTATCTCATGCCGATTTTCAGCTCGACAGCCGTGTCTTTCACGATGCCTTCGTATGCCTGTGCCGAGTAGTAGCCGATGTCCTTGATCGGCTTCCCCCGGTTCATCAGCGGGCCGGTGACGCACCAGGTGATCACGCCCGTCTTCGAGTCGACGTCCATGACCATGCCGCTGTGGGATACGGGGCAGCCGCAGGACATGCCCAGGGGTCTTCCTATGAGCACATCGCCTTTCTTTATCTCCATCTCCCGCGTCAGCATAGGGTTATGGGGTATGATGGTTTCTCTCGGCCCGATGTCCTCCGGGTTCTTGTCGAGGATGAAATTGACTTCTCTGCCAAGCGAGTCCTTAGCGATAGTGGCTGCGGTGCTGTCCGTGATCTGCTCCGCGACGGAAGCCTGGGCGGCGGTCACCTGCGCCTTGTTCCGGGATGTTTGAACGCAGCGCTTTCTCTCCTCAGGCTTCGCCCGGACGATCTCCGCGAACTCCTCGCAAGTCTTCACGCCACACATGCCGCAGTCCAGGCCTGGCAGCTCCATTTCATTATCCTTAACAGTGTTCTCGCTCATATCCATGACCTCCAGTATCGACCGATGTGATCGGCCGTAATGATCTGACTGCCTCTGGCAGTGTGTCCAACAGGTAGTCGATCTCCTCTTTCGTGGTGTATCTCCCGGTACTGATCCTCAGCGCGCCCATCGCCTCCAGCGGGTTCAGGCCGATGGCCGTAAGCACGTGGGACGGCTGTCCCGATATCGACGAGCAGGCCGAGCCCGTGGAAACGGCTATGCCTTTCCCATCCAGTGCAATCAGAAGCTTGATAGCGTCACCCTCATAGCCATGGAACCCCATGTTCACGATGTTGGGCGCGCTGGCCGCCCGGTGGCCGTTCAGGTACGCAAACTCTACCTTTTCGAGCAC
This sequence comes from Methanobacteriota archaeon, assembly GCA_023436075.1. GTDB lineage: Archaea > Halobacteriota > Methanocellia > Methanocellales > Methanocellaceae > Methanocella_A. Next base: position 11,323 of record JAEZKS010000226.1, on the reverse strand, counting down.
AGTGTCGATGATGCGATTGCGGAGCCCAGACAGACGGCGGCTCTCTTCCTCCATCGACTCGACGGCGATCTCGGCGGCGTGGGCGAAGCCGACGACTCCGGGCACGTTCTCGGTGCCGCTGCGCAGGCCACGCTCATGGCCACCGCCGTGCTGCCACGTATCGATCTGCACGCCCTCGCGGACATAGAGCGCGCCTACTCCTTTGGGTCCATAGATCTTGTGGGCGTTGATCGTGACGAGGTCGAGGTCTTTTGCATTCATGGGTATTTTCCCGAATGATTGACAGGCATCGGTATGGAAATACACGTCCTTCTCACGACAGATAGCCCCGATCTCCTCGATGGGCTCTGCGGTGCCGATTTCATTATTGACATGCATCACCGACACCAGCACGGTGTCGGGACGGATAGCCTGCTCTACCGTCGCCGGGTCTATCCGGCCATAGCGGTCGACGGGCAGGTACGTGACCTCGAAGCCCTGTGTCTGCAGCCATTCGCAGGACTGCATGATACAGTCGTGCTCAATGGCCGTGGTGATGATGTGCCGGCCCTTCCGGCTGTTCGCCCAGGCGATGCCCTTGAGCGCGAGGTTGTTTGACTCCGTGCCTCCGGAGGTAAAGATGATCTCCTCTGGTGAAACGTTCAGCGCTGAGGCAATTCGCGCACGAGCGCGTTCCACTGCCTCCCTGGCCTCCTCGCCGAATGAGTGCATGCTGGAAGGGTTGCCGTAATCGCGCAGGAAATACGGGGTCATTGCCTCGAAGACGCGCGGGTCTATACGGGTCGTGGCGCAATTGTCGAGGTATATCCGCTCCGTCTCATTCACCCCTGTAGAACATCTCGCCGTCCAGCGGCCGGAGCACGCCGAAGTGCTGTTTCCAGCCGATCTCCTTCTTTCCCACGCAGATCGTGCACGTGCCCACAGGCGGGTTGCCTCGCAGGAACAATGGCGGAGCAAGGTCTGGCGACTCTTTGATCTTCTTCACCAGCCGGTCTACACCGATGCCGTACAGCGCATTGGTCTCCACGATGTTCATGCCCGGCGCCGTCTCCAGAATGCGGGCCCGGAATACTTCGCGCTCCGCCTGGGAAACCAGGTCGATCTTGGTGACGACCGCGACGTCTGCCAGTGAGAGCATCGGGCCGATCTTCCGGGGAAGGTTCATGCCGCTGGTGGCTTCGAGGACTACGACGCCCAGCGCGCCGTCGATGTATGGCGAGCAGCGGAAGCACAGCCCGGCCGTCTCGACGATCAGGAAATCCGCTTTCTCCCGTTCCGCCCATTCGACGGCGTCACCGAGCACCATGACGTTGCAGTGGTCCGGGCACAGCTCGCCCGAGTACACCTTCTTCACAGGTATGTTGAACTCGTTGCGGAAGACCTCATCCTCGTCAGCGTACAGGACGTCCACCTTCAGGTAGGCCAGCTTATAGCCCTCCGCCTTGAGCTTCCTGACCGCGTGTTTCAGCACCGTGGTCTTGCCGCAGGTCGGCGGCCCCGCGCAGATGACCGCTTTCATGCTAACTCCGTAGCCGCAAGCGATCGCAGCCGGTCCATGTCTTTCTGGCCCAGCCGGCCGCCGGCGCGCATCGTGTTCCGGAATTCGAGCAGCAGATCGTCGATCTTGCCGATCTCTCCTGCCATGAGCCGCTCGCTGCTGTCCGTGTGAATGATCTGCCGCATCGCGCCCTGGCCCATGACGATCCGGTAGTCGGAAAGCAAAGCGATCCGCGGGTCGTGGGTGACGAAGATGAAGATCTTCCGGTACTGCCGGAGCAGCTCCAGTGCCCTGGTCCTGTGAATGCCGGCATTCTCGATCTCGTCCAGCAGGATGATCGGCGCGTTGCCGATGATCACCGCGTCGGCAATGAGCAGCGATCGCGTCTGACCGCCGGACAGGCCTGTCATCTTGCAGTCGAGGTCGATCGGCTCGCCGGTGAGCTGGTTCGCGAAGTCCAGTGTCTCTCTGACCAGCGCCTCGGGGTCGCCGCTCTTGCGGATCGTGGCGTGAGTAGAGAGGAAGTCCCGTACCGGGAGGTCTGACAGAAAGTTAGTGTGCTGGGAAATGAGCGCGATCGGGTTCTTCGAAGGGTCGCACGTCGAATCGTCGGAACGCCCCTCGCCGTCAATGAGCACTCTGCGGCCCGAAGGCGTATCACCATCGGCAAACAGTTCGATGTCATTGATCAGGGTGGTCTTGCCGCAGCCTGTCGGCCCGACGATGCTCACGACGTCACCCATCTTGAAAGTCACTAAATTCACAGGCTCGGGCTGTCCATTCTTCCCGAGGCCTCCGATGACTGTGATTTTTTCGATTTCCATAGTCCGGCTCATCTCCCTTCGACTATTATTACTGAAAACGTCTATCCCAAACAAAATAAAGCTTGCCGTCAGTTGTGTAAACTGACTTGAAAAATGTCACAATAAGGACAAAAAATAATACAAATGGGAATAAACAGGCATGGTAAGCGCTTGTTGTGATCTGGATACAGCTTTTACGACGTTATGGATACGAACAGGAAGATTCCATATGCGACCATTCCTGCCCCGAACACTTTCGTGATCAGCGGCTCGACAGCTCTGACACGTTCCACGAAGTCGTGGGCACGGGAGACGGATATCGTGAGCAGGTACGCGAACGCGAATACTGGCAGCGCTGTGCCGACGCCGAACAACGCAGGCATGACCATGCCCGTACTCCCGGCGCTGAGCACCAGCGGGACGAGCGCCCCGAAAAATATGGACGCCGAGACAGGGCAGAAGGCAAGCGCGAAGAGCAGCCCCATGGCAAACGCTCCTGATGTGCCTTTTTCGTACAGGACGTCCTTGTATTTCGATATCAGACGCTGGCCGGCCGTAAAGTTCGTCCGGATGGCGCCCAGGGCCACTGCGCCGGATAGTATGAAAATAGCTGCAAGCGCCAGCGAAATGAACGTGCTGCCGTCATGAACCTGATCGGCCAGCGCGCTGCCTGAAAATAAGATGACTAGACCTATGATAGAATAGGCTACGACTCTGCCCAGCGAGTACGCAGCGCCCGCGAGGACCGTTTTCCTCGGATCAGACGCCCGCTGCGAAACGTAAGCGACCGCAGCGATGTTTGCAGTAATCACGCACGGAGCAATGCCGGCCAGGAGGCCGAACGCCAGCGCACTACCCAGGTCGACAAGGGCCGCCAGTAAGCTCATGGGCTATGATATTAGCCGCCCGACACGGGCGGGAACAATGCGATCTCGTCGCCTTCCTTGATGGTCGTAGATGCGAGCTGGTCGCCCTTCACGGTCTGCCCGTTGAGCAGGATGTTCACATACTGCTTTACTCGGCCATCCTGGTACAGCATCGGCTCGAGCTTCGGGAATTGGACTGCAAGCGAGCGGACCGCATCATCCACTGTCTTGCCTTTGACGTCGACCTCGACTTCCTTCTGCTTCAGCGCCTCGCGAAAGTTGGCAAACATCTTGAACCTGATTTTCATGTCAATGACTCCACGACCTTTAACCTTGCTCGTTCATTGCCTTAAACCCTGTGATAGCGGCATGTAGTGATGCGGCGGCTCCAGATGGTCGGCATTGATGAGCCGGATATCGATATAGCTATTATTATATTATTTTTGAATAAAATATGATAAAGTTTATCGATTAAATGATTGCGACATAACATTTATTAGAGCCTATAAATTAAACAGTAATTTATTATAGTATCGACACGTGGCGCCCAATCTTTCTGGCTCCTATTCATAAACTGATTAGAGGATTACGCATGACAAATAAAAAATTGATTGCAGGAGTAATAGGGATCGCCATTATAGCGTTTTTAGGAATATTTTTTCTAGTTAGTTCTCAACAGAATTCGAATGATGAGTTGGCCTATTCGGTGGGTGGGAAATATCTTAGCTTTCCGAATGGTAGCCTGAGTAAAATGTATCTAATCAATTCCACAGCTAGATATGGAACCTATGAAGAAAATATGGCTGAGCATCATGAGATTACTGTTAAAAAAGGTGACCCATGTGTCATCATTAATGCAACAGTAAGAAATGATTATGATAAGGATTATTTCATGATTGTGCTTGCGCAACTTTATAACGCAAGCGGCGAGGAAGTCGGGCGTGTCACAGGGCTTGCGCCGTGGGAGGAATTTGTACAGGGGTATGTAAGAAGTAATGAAACTCATACTTTCGATATCTATGTTAAATATGATAAAAAGGACGTCGCAAGCTACAATATTTCGCTTGATTATAAGCTATTAGACGAACCTCTGCCTTGACTGCTAAATCGGATTTCCAATTTATAAATGTAAGTGATAAGGTGTAAATCTGTGACGATGGACAAAAAATTAGTTGCAGGAATAATAGCGATCGCTATTATAGCGTTTTTAGGAATATTTTTTCTAGTTAGCTCTCAACAAAATTCGCATGATGAGATAGCCTATTCGGTGGGCTGGGAATATCTTAGCTTTCCGAATGGTAGTCTGAGTAAAATGTATCTAGTCGATTCCACAGCTAGATATGGAACCTACGAAGAAGACATACTCCATCCTCTGATTACTATTAAAAAAGGTGACCCGTGTGTCATTATTAATGCGACGGTAAGAAGCGATTATGATAAGGATTACTTCATGATTGTGCTTGCCCAGCTTTATAATGCAAGCGGCGAGAAAGTCGGGCAAGTTACAGGAAATGTACCGTGGGAGCAATTTGTGGAGAAGTATATAAGAAGTAACGATACCCGTACTTTCGATATCTATGTTAAATATGATAAAAAGGATGTCGCGAGCTACAATATTTCGCTTGATTACAAGCTATTAGACGAGCCTTTGCCCTGATTGCCGTATACGGTCTGTCAGTTAGGCAAGCGGCATGTCGTAATGCGGAGGCTCTGGGTGCACGGTGTAGATGAGCCTGCGGTCGAAGTAAAACGATTATTATTAAATTATTTTATAATAAAATATAATAAAGTTTACTAATTAATTGATTCTGAGATAATGCTTATATTATATCAGAAGGTAATTAGAAATCAACGGATTACAATAGAGATACATGGTGTCCAATCAAACTGACAAGAATCAACCGGACACCATGACCATATAGGCATAATTGAGTTATATTTCGTCATATTTAAACTCTCTCATCTATGCCTCAGTCAATCAGGCAGATAGTTGTGCTCTATTGAATGATAAATGACACAGTTGTAAATCCGATATAAATATAGGGAGGTTAAATAATGGGACGAGTTACTCTGGCACTTGCCATATTTATAGTCGGCGTTTTGATTTTTAATGTGCCGATATCATGTGCATTGGATGCGACCGCTATCGGATCGAATACTATTATTGTCGACACACAACATGCCAAACCTAATCTAAAAGACATTAAAACAAACTATACGAAAGTCGATACCATCTACGGACCGGTTAACGTACAGACAGAAACTTTGAAAAAGTTGGGCAAAGAAAGAATTGCTGAAGCATACTCTGAATTCCTTAAACAAAAAGAAGAATATAGGAAGATGGATGAGAAACTAGGGATCAACAAAACATATGCTGCGATCAATACTGTCTCTTCACCACAGGCAACAGCGCAACAGAATGCTGCTCCATTAGGTGAAGGTGCCAGTTTTTATGAGCGATGTTGGTTTCTTCCATCCTCAACCGAGTTAATCACGGAAATGACTGGGTGTGTTGTTCCTGGGACAGTATCCAACCCAAACAATGAGAACTTTGTCAGTTATCAGGAGCGAGAAATATACCTAAACTGTATCAAGAATGGTTATCAGGATTGTATCGAGGTCATATGCCAGCAGTATCCTGATGGTTCGACGGATGTGAATGTATGTATATATGATAACAGTAATTTCTATGTCGATTTTCACACCTTCTCGCTAGTGATTCACGACGTATCACATCCTATCGAGTATGATGTTATCCTTCACGGAGGATATAATGCTTATGATATCTGGTTAACTGATACAGTGACTGATGAACATTATTTTGGAAGGTACACGGATAGCGATGACTTCAGCTATCTCATCACTTGCTATTCGGGGGCGACAGAGTTAGAAGACGATCGTCTTGGACAACCAAATGCACAACAATATCTCGTTAGTTGTACTTTTCAAGACTATTACGTAGTGTCGGGCGGGTTAGGCGGGAGTCCTATGCTACCGTATACAGTATTCGGCAATATTCAACACGATGCAAGTCAACCATACGTTTATGCGCATGGGTATCAGTCATCTGGCATAACTTACTCAGATCTGGCTGGAGGGAATCCCGATCCGAGCCATTAATAAAATATCCCGAACATAAACGTAACAGACGATAATGATATGTAGAGGGATAAATTTCCCCCTACTCATTATTATTTCTCTCATCGGTCACGTAGTGCTGACATCCAGTTAAGCAAATAATAGGCTGTTAAAATGACTCGAGAAAAAATATTACTTATAGGTGCTCTAGGCGTTCTGGTAATCGTAGCTTTTGCCATACTAGTAATCTTGCTATTAAATTATTCTCAGCAAAGCACGATTCAATCGGAAAGCGGTAAATATCTCAGCTTCCTGAACGGAAGCTCAAGCAAAATTTTCCTGATTGATTCTCATGCGCGCTATGATGTCTATGATATAAATATGACTGATCCGAGGGCGTTTACTGATCCGAGGTATACTCATATCAAGAAAGGAGATGCGTGTGTTATTATTAACGCATCGATTAGGAATGATTATGATAGGGATTACTGGCTGGTTGTGGTCGCGCGGCTTTATAATACAAATGGCGACGAAGTTGGAAATGTTACACAATTTAATGCAGCATGGAAACAGTTTGAGCAGGTTCACGCCAGATCAAACGAGACGACCACTTTTGATATCTACGTAAGATACGATAAAAAGGATGTTGAAAGATACGATCTTTTCCTTGACTTCAAATTATTGGATATGCCTATGCCCTAGCTATTTTTCATTTTTATAGGCATACACCATCTTAATTTTCCAATTCACATAGCCATAATAGCTGCATAGACCTCGCGAGTGTCTACTGAACCGGTGTAAACAGCGCGATCGATATAGCCACCTTTTTTCACGTATCGTTTCACTTGGACGTTCTGGTATACTATACTATAGATATAGCTTCAGAAGCTGGATGGCAAGCGAGCGGATGGCGCTATCTACTAGCTGGTGAACTCAACTTCCTGATAGCGGCATGTCGTAATGCGGCGGCTCCGGGTGCACGATGTCGATGAGCCTGCGGTCGAAGATCTCTGCCTCGGACAGCGTTCGCGGCATGTAGCCGAGCCCGTGCAGCACTGGAACGAATCGCATGGTCGAGGCAATGAACCCCTGCGACAGCGCCGCGCAGTACTTCGGCGATACTTTGTAGCAGTCCAGCACGTACTCCTCGTCCACGATGCCCGTGACCTGCGACACGATCCTGGCAGCGTCATGAGGCTTCTCCCGGATGAGCGCGTTCGCCCGCTCATGTGCCCGCAGGAATGCGAGAGCTGTATCTCTCCGTTTCATCGTATCCTGCGTCGCCACGATGCCGTAGCTCGGATTTTCCGGCCAGAGCCGGTGCGGCGGGATCACGATCTTCCCTCCTGCGAACTTCCTGGAGCCTACTGCCAGTGCCGGGGTGCCGATGGCCGCCTCGATCTCGCCGTCCATGAGCGCAGCTAGCGCAAAGTCCGCCCACGCAAAGTTATGAACCTCGATGTTCAGGCCATGGCGTTTCAGCAGGTCACGAATGATGATGTCGTGAATCGAGCCTTTTGGCGGGCAGCCGATGGCCGGGAACTGTTCCAGCACAGCTTTCTCATCGTCGAGCTCATCGATTCCTTTGTATTTGCCCTGCGCCACCAGCACCGTGCCTTCCTCATGGCCTCCGGCGATGCATTTGACCGGTACACCTTTAGAAATCCCGATCATCGCCGGGGGAAGACCGATATATGAGAGGTCGATCTCGCCATCGGTCATCGCTTTCATGATGTCTGGCCCGGAGGGGAATAGCCTCCAGGTCGCATCGATGCCTGCATCGGCCAGCCAGTTCGTGCCCATCAGTACGAACGCTGTGTGATAAAAAGTAGAAAGATGGCCGATGCGAAGCTTTTCGGTCATAGCGCCTATTTCTTGCCGGCCTTAGCCGCCTGTTTTTCGCGGTAGTCCTTGATGGCCGCCTCAAGCGCCTCTGCGGCGAGGTTGGAGCAGTGCATCTTCTGCGGGGGCAGGCCGTCGAGCTCTTTGGCCACATCGTCACGAGTGATCTTTAGCGCCTCGTCGATGGTCTTGCCCTTCGCCATCAGCGTGACCATACTACTGGTCGCGATGGCTGCGCCGCAGCGGAAGGTCTTGAACTTGATGTCCTCGATGCGGTCGTCCTTGACCTTGATGTAAATGGTCATCAGGTCGCCGCAGACCGGGTTGCCCACGGTCCCGACGCCGTCTGCGTCCGGTATCTCGCCCACGTTCTGCGGGTTCGAGAAGTGCGTCATTACTTTCGGTGAATACATTATGCTGGCCTCCTGTACAGCGGTGACATCTCCCTGAGCCTCGATACGATGCCCGGGAGCGTCTGGATCACGTAGTCGATATCTTCCTCGGTAGTATATTTACAATTGGTCATGCGCAGCGAGCCGTGGGCTTCCTCCGCAGGCAGGCCGCAGGACAGCAGCACGTGAGACGGCTCAAGCTTCTTCGAGGAGCACGCCGATCCCGTAGAGACCTCGATGCCCTGCATGTCCAGCAGCAGCACCATGGACTCTCCCTCCACGAAGCTGTAGCTGATGTTCACGTTGTTGGGCGACCTGAGATTGCCCCGTGCCCCATTCAGCCGGCTGTGTTCGATCTTCAATAGCCCGTCCATGAGCTTATCCCTTAGCCGTGTCATGTGCGCCACGTTGCGGTCGAAGTCGCGAGTCACGACTTCGCATGCTTTGCCCAGGCCCACGATGCCAGGCGTATTCTCGGTGCCGCTGCGGATGCCGCGCTCGTGGCCGCCGCCGTAGACAAGCGACCGCACCGGCGTCCCCTTGCGGAGATACAGCACGCCGACGCCCTTGGGGCCGTGGATCTTGTGGCCCGACAGCGAGAGCATGTCGACGCCGAGATCGTTGACATCTACCTTCACTTTGCCCATGGCCTGGACCGCGTCAGTGTGGAACTTGACTCCTTTTTCCTTCGCGATCTTGCCGATCTCTGCGATGGGCTGGACGGAGCCGATCTCGTTGTTGACCTGCATGATAGTGATAAGCGTGGTCTCTTTCGTGATGGCCGCGGCAAGCTCGTCTACTTTGACGATCCCTTCCGGAGTCACCGGTATGTAGCTGACCTTGAAGCCATCTTTCTCGAGATGGCGACACGTTTCCAGCACCGCAGGATGTTCGATGACCGAGGTAATGATGTGGTTGCCCTTCTTCCTGTTGGCCAGGGCGCTGCCGATGATTGCAATATTGTCTGACTCTGTGCCGCCCGACGTGAAAATGATCTCCGCCGGATTTGCTCCGATAGAGGTCGCCACCTGCTGGCGGGCGACATCGATTGCCTCGTGGGCCTCCCGGCCCAGCGTGTACAGGCTCGAGGCATTGCCGTTCTTCTCGGTAAAGAACGGCAGCATCGCATTGACCACCTCGTCATCGACTCTAGTGGTGGCGCTGTTATCCAGATATACCCTCTTCATTTGATCATCCGCTTAATATTCATCTATGTTCTCGTTTTTATTTAAAATCTCTCCGGGATGCCCGTGACGGTCCCTGTCTTCGCACTGCCGGAGCGTTCCGCTTCGATCTCTTTCATGTCGCGTAGCTCGATCGGGTTCGCGCAGTATGGACAGTGGAAGTCGCAGGACTGGCCCTCGTACGGGCAGATCACCATGGACATCTCTGCCATCGGGTGCCCCTTGCTGCTGATATCGTACTCTTTGTACCATCCGAACGGGGCTCTCTTGACCTCGATGCCGGCCTCGCGCAGCTTCGTCTCCAGGCTCTTTAGCACTGCGATGGCGACGTCAGGCGTGCTCAGCGTCGAGGTGAGGTGCGCGAACGGGAAGATCATGACGCGGTTCGCTTTCAGCTTGCCCAGCCGATCGATGACGCTGTGTTTCGCCGTTTCCACGACGAGGCCCGGGTCGATCTGGTCCAGCCTCTCGACACAGGAAAGGAGCACGAGGCAGTCGTCCATCGCGTCCTCTTTATTCTCGATCTCTTCGGCGAACTTCGCTTTACGATTGGCTTTATAGCTTATGCGGTTCGCATGGATTGCCAGGATCCTCATCTCAACATCTCCGCAACTGAAAATTAACAATTGTTAAGTCTGATCGCTCGCTTTAACTATAAATCTTTTGATTAAGTGGGGAGCCCGGCCGCCCGCGCGCGCAAGAGCACGAGTTGGCGCGAAAGCCCGGTTGCAACGAATGCCAGCCCTCTGCTCCATTGTGGCTGTCGTGGCCCTTGTCTTTACTGGGCTATGAGCACGGCTTACGCTGCCCGATCAGTTTGCTGATGCTGTCACTGGTGACGATGCCGAGGACCTGGCCGTCCTTGTCGACGACCGGCAGTGCCGAGATGTCGTACTTTTCCATCTTCTTGGCCGCAGCTTCCAGCGTGGCACAGTCATCGATGGTCACGACTTTGCCTGTCATGATCTGGTCAAGTGTCTCGTACTTATGGACTACTGCTTTCGATATGTCCCAGGCAGTGACGATGCCGACAAGCTTGCCCGATCCTGAAACTACCGGCAGGTGGGTGACCTTCCGGTCGACGATGATGCGCGCGGCCAGATCGATGCTCGCGACCTCTCTGATGGTCGCTGCTGGCGCCATCACATCGCGGACGAGACGTGGCGAAAGGAAGTTGGTGATCAGGTAGTTGAGCTGTCCTTCCTCCAGGAGAAACGCGTCGTGCCCGTAGATCGACTTGATCTCGCAGAAGCTGATGTCAACGTTGTTGGCCGTAAGCGCCATGACGATCTCCCGCGACTGGTAGGTCGGGTACAGCCAGTCCGAGCTGACCGAAATCACGAGGAAGCGGCTTTTCACGTTCTTGAACCCATCATCCAGCGATCCGTTCTTCTCCATGTCAAAGTAGTCGATGGCCTTGGTAATGTAGAGGAACGAATTGGCGTCGAACCTCTTCACGAACGAGTCGCCCTGGTGCTGCAGGTAGCTCTCCACCTGGAAATCCATGGAGAAATCGTAGCCATATTTCTCCTTGTCCTTAAGCTGGCGGCCGAACTTCTGCCTCATGGACTCGTCGCTCAGGTAAGTGATATGGGCGACCATGCGCGCGAGCGCGAGACCATTGACTGGCGGGGCTTTGCCATAGTAGTCACCCTCGTTC
>JAEZKS010000120.1 GCA_023436075.1 Methanobacteriota archaeon | reverse complement strand
CGCGTCGTCGAGCACTGGCTGGGCGCTCTCATTTGTTTCGGCGGGCAAGAATGTCTACAAGGTGTCTGTGCCAGGCAAGCAGTCCCTCACTGTCGACCTCGAAGTGCATACGTCAGCGGCCACGGGCATCGGAGAGAAGCGGGTGACGGCAAGGGTGGATAGCTCTGCGATCGATTTGTATGTCGATGTGACCAGCGTGAACCATACTGCCGATCTCACGGCGAAAGCCGGCTCGGTGGTGGCGTCAGTGGGCGACAAGGCGCTGTACGAGTTGTCCATCAAGAACTCGGAGGCTATCGAGAATGACTATAAGCTTGCCGTATCAGGCCTGCCTGACGGATGGTATTATCGGTTCAAGGAGAGCGCTGTGGCTATGTCGGAGATCTCGGAGGTCGTGGTTCCGGCAGGAGCTGACAAGAGCTTCGTGCTGGAGATATTGCCCCCGTACAGCGTGGGGCCGGGCGACTACTCGTTCACGGCCACGGTGACGACACCTTCGGGAGACGTGTTGAATAAGGACTTCTCTTTGCGGCTGAAGAGCGGCGCCGATCTATCGGTAACGACGGCGAAGCTGTCTTACGATGCGAAGCCGGGAGAGCCGTTCGAGATCGTCCTGTACGTAGGTAACAACGGCCAGGGGGCCGCGCTGACCAACGTCCAGACGGAAGTGACGGCACCTTCCGGGTGGGTCTATACTGCTTCGCCCAACACGACAAGCGCCATCGCCGCCGGGACATCGACCAAGATCACGGTCAAGGTGACTCCGCCTGGCAACATCGTCGCCAGCGAGTATCCACTGTCGATCAAAGTGAAATGTGATCAGGGAGCGAAGACCTTCGACTACAATATCAAAGTCAGCACAGACTCCTACATCCCGTACATCGGCGCAGGCATCATCCTGATTGTTATCGTCGGACTGGTGCTGGTCGTGAGGAAGTACGGGCGGAGGTAAAGGAGACAAACAGGTAAAGATTATCTTATCGAGGTCGCCGCGGAACAGAAAAATTGTTTTAGTTACCCACCGCACATCACACCCCCGGCGACCTTCTACCTTTTTCTAATGGCTCTGTACAGGTCTTTCGCGTGACTATACTATAATCATGAGAAGACCAGCCGCAGCGTCTCTTCCGGCACCTCGTCCACGACCAGCCGGCCGTGGATCATGTCGGCGATGAACAGCGACCGGACGATCATTGCGACCGGCGACTCGCCTGTATGACGAGGTATGGCAGCCACATAGCGCCGGTATCTGGCGAAATCAACTGGAGGCAGGCTGTCGGGAGTCTCGCCTGGCGGTGCCTGAAGTATGAGGCTGTACACGTAAGCGAGGAAGATATTCGGGGGAAACATGCGGTTGTTTTTGGAGGAGTTCAGCAGGTAGTCCAGCGCGCCGGGGGATATCCTCCGGGCGACTCTGGTCATTTTCTGCTTGTCCGGGGGTATGCTCAGCTCAGTCATGAGCGCAAAGAACTCCAGCAGGTCCTCCCGGCCGCGTTCCTCTCCGATCATCCGGACGAGGTCGACGAAAATGTCCCCGAGTCGATCGATATCCCCTTCCTTTAGCAGATCAATGAGGGCGAGAAAGCTGCCCGAGAGCGGATCGACCCGGTCGCCCGCCCGAACCAGATCCATCCAGCCGGCCATGGCTTCCCGATCGTTTTCGTCGATGTCGTTCAATAGCGCCTTGATCTTTTCATGGCCCCGGTCGTCCATGATGCCATCGTAAAGCTCCAGCAGGGTATTGCGCGAGATGTTTGTACGCACCTTGGTTTCGAAATCCATCGTGTCCGTGTATTCGAGAAAGTACCTGGTCCGCATCAGCGCCGGGACCTCGCCCAGCCCACCAAGATAGCTGTGGAGTCGCTTCAGGCTATTGAAGCCGCTGCGTATCCGGTACGAATTCGCATTGCCGCTGCCGTGGGAGATCTTCTCGATCAAGGCCAGTCCGTCATCGGCCGACAGGTCGGCGAGATGTATCTTCACGTCCTTGGTGCTCCTGATGTTGTGCTGCTCCTGCAGGTGCTCACGTACCTGCGTGAACGTCGACTCGCCGCTATTCGCCAGGAACATCAGGATCGCCGACTTGGTTTTCCCCCTCGGCTCCCGGTCCCCTCTCGCTCTCGTCCTGTTGGCCATCTCATCTCTCCCGGGTATTTATTATTCTATCATATACCCGGGTATATTAGCCTTACCAAATATCAGTAAATAGCTTATGGTGCTCTTGATGTAACTGTGATAATGACATGAGTGAAAAGAGTTGCAATCCGTTAAATTCTGTTTATTGTAACCTGAAAGTCAAGCTGGCGGGCAGCCTGAGCGAGCGAGACCTTGGCGGCCTCTACAGTTGCACGCTGTGCAACGAATGTCACACCGCACCCATGAACAGAGGAGCCCGGGAACTGGCTGTGAGCAAGAACGCGATCGCGCCCCACCTGAAGATCATCGCAGGGAACATCCGCCGGTATGGCAACCCATACGGCATCGCCGACGCCAGAACAGGGAACGGGCCGGACGCGAGCGGGACCATACTCTTTCGGGGGTGCACACCGACGTACAAGACGCCGGAGATCCTGGCCGCGGTAGAGAGCCTGCTCACGAGGCAGGGTATCACATACGGGTTCATGGATGACGAGCCCTGCTGCGGCAACATCCTCTTCAACCTCGGCGATCGCGCCTCCGGCTCGGAGGTCGTGGCACAGAACATCGCCCGTCTAAAGTCGGCCGGAGTCAGGCGGATCATCACGGTGTGTCCCGGCTGCTACGCTGCCTTCAACCGGTATTACAGGGGCAGGGACGGCTTCGACCTGGAGGTCGTGCTGGCCGTAGACCTGCTCGACGGGCTGAGCGTCGCGGGCGACGGCTTCGTCGTGCAGGACCCATGTCACGCGAGGGAGAAGGGCGATGTTGTCCGCAGCCTGCTTCCGGGCGCCGCAAACAAGAGCGCCAGTCCATGCTGCGGCGCAGGAGCAGGAGTCGTATCCCACGACCCGTTGCTGGCCGAGGCTAAAGCGAGGAAGACCTTCAATGGCAGCTCGACGAAGGTCGTCACCTACTGCCCGTTCTGCTATGCGAACCTGTCTTCGGTGAAACAGGGTGAGGTCACGGACCTTTACGTGCTGATGAGCCAGCAGTGCGATGGCACGGTCTCCCATGACACCGAAAGCGTAGCCGTAAAGCCGGACACCATGGCCGAAGCTCGCGTTTCTATCTTCGAAAAGCTTACAGGAGTATTTTCCGTCGGCAGCAGATAGGCGATAGCATGGCAGGCAGACTGAAAATCATCTTAATTACAGGAATGTGCGTGCTGGCCATCTTCGTAGTTGTCATGGCCGCATTTTACCTTGACCTGGCCGGGCACCTGGCCACCGGGTCGAAGACCTATGAGCCGGATAATGCGACGATCGGAAAGGCGATCATCGTGTACAGCCCCGGCTGGACCGGGCTGACGTGGTATGCTGTCGACAACGTAGCCGGGCTGCTGGCGGACAAGGGCTATGAAGTTGAGACAGCAGGCGTAAACAGCGGGAAGACGCAGAACCTGTCCGACTACAATCTGGTCATCGTGGCCAGCCCCAACTACGGCAAGAGGCCGACAGACCGGGCCGGCGCTTTCATCGAGAGCATGCAGCCGGATGAGGACGCAGCCATCGGGGTCTTGTGCACCAGCGCTGGCAATACGTCGAAGGGCGCGGACGCGGTGAAGGCACGAATAGAAGGCAGGGGCATGTCGGTGAAAGCGATCATGATCCTCGCGCTGAATGAGCCGGCAGGACCGGCAAGCACAGGCTTCGTCGAGGAACTGTTAAGCGATTGATCCCTAGCCCATTTATTCTCTCATCATCCCCGGGCACTGGTAGTTCAGCGGCAGGCCTTCCACCACTGCGGCCTTCGCGGCGTTCGTGATGTGATACCCGGTCCGATCTCCCTCTTTTTCGGGGATGACCAGACCGCTTGCGACAAATCCGTGTACATGTGCCTTAATTACGGCGTAGTCAATTTGCGATCGCTGTGCAAGCCGGTCGATCGTGATGCCCGGGTTTTCCAGGATCAGTCGGAGCAGGGTGCAGGCATTGTCGTCGTCGAGATAAGGCTTAAGCTCTGGCCTGAAATCGTCGTTTCTCGCACCGTGACGGAATAGTCCGCTTATCCATTTTTTCAACATGCGATCGTCCGCTTCGTCGAACTTTATTGCGCGCTGCGCGGTAAAAAAGATGTTTGTCGATGGCAGCCCGTTTTAAGAGGCAGAGACGAGACGCTACAGGGGATGAAAAATGAACAGGATTGGCAGGATAGCGTTAGTGGCGCTGGCTGTAGCGCTTGTCGCGGGGCTTGCAGTGGCGCTGATACATTCGGGAGCCGGGACATGGGCATCCGGCAACAGTGCCGGCACGGAAAACACTAAATCGTTCTCGCTCGGAAGCGGCTACGCGTATTCGGTAACATCCGTTACCAGGGACGAGGCAAAACATCTGCAGAGCCAGGGCGTGCAGGTGATCACGGTGCCGGCGAGTAAAGCGATCTACGTCACCTCACAGGCTGGCAAGCCTCTTGACATTAAGGCAGGAGACCGGAGTACGTTGCCGAATGTGATCGTCTTCGGGCCCGGTGGCTTCGTGGGCACGGGCGTATGGCCGGGATCGGGCACACCGCTGTGGACCGGGACCGGAACGGGAGCCGGGGCGAGCGTGACCGTCGGCCAGGGTAGCGTCTCAGTGAACGCGGCGCCCGGCGCGGAAGGCATCTCGATCGACACGGGGCCGAACACCATACCTACACAGGTGTACTCATTCAATGGCAACGCGGGAGATACATATCTGGTCACCCAACAGTATGATGGCAAGGCGGACAGGGTACTGGTAACATTCCAGTAGCCAGACGGCGCACCGCCCGCCTTTATTTTTAGTCAGACACAGATACCGCAGTCACTCCAGCCAGTGCACTTTCGCGATCAGCTTCGGGTCTCGCCGGGGAGGAGCTTCAGGGACAGCCGCCGGATAGCCAATGGGCGTGACCGCGACGAATTCCCGGTCATCAGGAATCCCGAGCGCCGAGCGCAGGAACTTTTCATCATTCAGCGGCCCTGTCATCCAGCACGTTCCCAGTCCGAGGGCCGTGGCGGCCAGCACCAGATTCTCCATCGCCGCGCTCGCGCTTTCCAGGTTCGCGCGGCGGAAGTCCCAGGAATCGGCTGTGTCAGTCAGCAAGACGATGAGCGCAGGTGCGCCACCATACGTGGCCGAGAACTGAAGCAGTGTCTCATTGAACGGCGTGTCCCGCACCCTGGCAAACTGCTCCACGATGTCGCGGTAGTTCTTTGCCATCGCCTTGATCCGTTCGCCGGTCACCACTACGAAGTACCACTGCTGCAAATTCATCGCCGATGGTGCCTGGTTCGCGGCATCCAGCACTTTCAATATATCTTCCCTGCTCACCGGGTCTGGCTTATATTTGCGGACGGCTCTCCGCTTCCTGATCGCTTCGAACAGTTCCATCGATTACACCGTAATATATCAATACATTTAAATATGTTGGTATATAGGTAATTCGAGGGCTGTTCCGAGCTCTGTTAAAAATTGGCCCTGGCCGGACGACAGCAGTCCCACGCAGCAGTAAGGGTTTGTCGGGATGCCCGGACAGAACTTCATGATGACACCGCATGCCACGATACCGTCGACGATGCCCTCGTAACCTGTGAGCCATAGTCTGGGCCTTACGGACGTGCGAGCAGTCGCGGCAACCGTGCCTTATTTTTTCAGTTCGGCCGCCACCTGCCGCGTGGCCTGCTTGAGCGAGCGGACGAACTCCGCCAGTTCCGCCGGCCTGGCCCCTTTTGCGACCATGTCCACGATAGCGCTCCCCACGATAGCGCCGTCGGCACCCATGTCGAGCACATCTCTCACATGATCCGGCCCGGAGATGCCGAATCCTATGGCCACTGGCGTGTCTCCGGCCGCCGAGATGGCCCGGTCGACCACGGGCTGTAGTCCCTGTGATAACGCTTTTCGCTTGCCCGTCACACCCATTGTAGACACTACATAGACGAAGCCTGACGAGTCTTTCAGTATCTTCTTCATCCGCTCCGGGCCAGTGTTCGGCGTCACGATATTGATGTAGTCGACACCATGCCGCTGGCACGCCGTTCGGACCTCTGTGTTCTCCTCGTGCGGCAGGTCGGCCACGATGAGGCCCGATACGCCGGCCGCCTCACAGGATGCCGCAAAGCGCTCGATCCCGTATTGCAGGACGATATTGTAATACGTCAGGTATACGATGGGGATTTTCTTGTCCAGCGCCCCGGCTATCTCGAAGGCAAGATCGGTGTTCATGCCCGCCTTGAGCGCACGATCGACCGCCGCCTGGATCACAGGCCCGTCCGCGATGGGATCTGAGAAGGGCACGCCCAGCTCAAGCACGTCTACGGCGCCCGAGTCGATCAGCGACCGCGCGATAGCCAGCGACTCGGCCGGGGACGGATCGCCCAGCGTGATGTACGCAATCAACGCGCCTTCGTCTCTGGCGCGGAGATGATCGAACTGTTTTGCCAGCCTCATATGTCTACCCCCATGTGCTTCGCGACGGTGTACACGTCCTTGTCGCCACGACCGGAGAGGTTGACGATCACCGTTTTATCTTTCAGTTCACCCGCGTTCTTAATTGCCCAGGCCACCGCATGAGATGATTCCAGCGCCGGCAAAATGCCTTCGACTGTGCCCAGTTCACGGAACGCATGCAGCGCCTCGTCGTCCGTGGCATAGCTGTATTCCGCCCTGCCGATGTCCCTGAGCATCGAGTGCTCAGGGCCGACAGCTGCGTAGTCCAGGCCCGCAGAAATGCTGTGCGTGTCGGAGATCTGCCCGTATTTGTCCTGCAGCACATACGTGTATGATCCATGTAACACGCCCTTGCTCCCGCCGTGGAAGCGAGCGGCATGCTGGCCTGACTCGATGCCGCAGCCGCCGGCCTCGACGCCGACCAGCCTGACGTTGTCGTCATTCAGGAAGCCGGAGAAGATGCCGATCGCGTTGCTGCCACCGCCGACGCAGGCGACGACACAGTCGGGAAGGCGACCTTCCTGCTCCAGTATCTGTGCCCTCGCCTCTCGCCCGATGACGCTCTGGAAGTCTTTGACCATGGCGGGGTACGGATGTGGGCCGTATGCCGTGCCGAACAGATAATGCGTGTCGTCGAGACACGTCACCCAGGAGCGCATCGCCTCGCTGATCGCATCCTTCAGCGTCCGGGTGCCATTCTTGACCGAGACGACTTCCGCCCCGAGCAGCCGCATGCGGAACACGTTCATCTTCTGGCGCTCGATGTCCACCTCGCCCATGTAGATCGTGCATTGCATGCCTAACGCGCGTGCAGCGGTTGCAGTAGCAACCCCGTGCTGGCCGGCGCCTGTCTCCGCTATCAGCCTCGTCTTGCCCATCCGCTTTGCCAGCAACGCCTGTCCGATGGTGTTGTTGATCTTGTGGGCGCCGGTGAACGCCTGGTCTTCTCGTTTCAGGTACAGCCTGAAGCCGTACTTCGTGCTCATGTTCCGGGAGAGCGTGAGCGGCGTAGCCCGGCCGACATACTGTTTCAGGTAATAGTCCAGCTCTGCCCGGAATTCCGGGTCATTACGATACTTCTCGTAGCCCGCCGCTACGTCCTGTAGCGCCGGCGCCAACATTTCGGGCACATAGGTGCCTCCATATTCGCCATATCTTCCTTCGATCATTTTTAGGCACCCCTGGCCTGGATGATAAATTCCTTCACTTTTTTCCGGTCTTTTCGGTAATGGCCGTTCTCCACGCCGCTGGACACGTCCACCGCAAACGGTTTCACTCTGCCGACAGCCTCTGCCACGTTGGCCGGCGACAATCCGCCGGCCAGCAGCACGGGCATGTCCACAGAGCGTATGATGTCTGCTGAAACGGCCCAGTCGTGCGTTTTGCCGGTGCCGCCGCGCGACGGGGACAGCGTGTCGAGCAATATGGCGTCGGCGCAGCCCTCGTATGACTTAGCTTTCTCGATCTCGCCGCCGGCGCCGACGTGGATCGTCTTGATGAGGCGTGCCCATGGGAGCATGCTCTTGATCTGCCGGAGCATCTCCGGCGGCTCCTCGCCATGGAGCTGGATGGCCCCCGGACGGATGACCCTTCCGGCCTCTGCGACTTCTTCCGCGGACGACGGCATCATGACGATCACCCCTGTCACCAGCGGCGGCAGGCCCGCAACGATCGTCTTTGCCTTTGCGGCGCTGATGCAGCGCGGCGAGATTTTGACGCCAACCAGCATGCCGATCGCGTCGGCGCCGGCGGCCACGCAGGCCAGCGCGTCCTCGACGCTCTGCACCCCGCAGATCTTCACCCTGGTCACGCTACCGCCTCGCGGGAGCGGGCCACGTACGCTTCCAGCACCGCCATCGCCCGGCCCGAGTCAACGGACCGGGCGGCCGCTTCGACTGCGGCATACAGCGTCGCGGCGGCGCCACCGACGTAGATGCCACAGGCAGCGTTAGCAAGCACTACGTCTCGTTTCGGGCCGCGTTCCAGGCCTTCAAGCAGCCGGCGGGCCAGCACTGCGTTCTCTGCCGCGTTGCCGCCTGCCAGGTCGGCGGGCGAAGCCCTGGCCAGCCCTATGTCAGCCGGGTCTATCTCATAGGGCAGCAGTTCGCCTTTTCTGACCTCGCAGACGGTAGTCGGGCCGAAGGTAGAGACTTCGTCGAGGCCGCCCACCCCGTGCACGACCAGTGCTCGCTCCACGCCTAAATGCCTGAGCACGTCCGCCAGCGGGATCACCAGCGCGGAATCGTATACGCCCAGGACCTGTGCCTGCGCGGAAGCCGGGTTGGTCAGCGGGCCGAGGACATTGAATACCGTTCGGATTCCCACTTCTTTGCGGGGGCTCACCGCATGTTTCATGGAAGCATGGAATACCGGCGCGTACATGAAGCCGAAGCCGATCTCCTCGATCATCCGCTCCACAGCGGCCGGCGGCAGGTCGATCTTTGCGCCGAGCGCCTCGAGCACGTCGGCACTGCCGGATTTAGACGTCACCGACCGGCCGCCGTGCTTGGCGACAGGGACGCCGGCGCCGGCGACTACGAAGGAGGCGATGGTGCTGATGTTGAAGGTCTTGATCGTGTCGCCGCCGGTGCCGCACATGTCCACCAGCGTCCGGCCGGCATTCGGGTGGATCTGCACGCAGAATTCCCGCATGATGCGGGCGAAAGCAGTGATGTCCGACACAGACTCGCCTTTCATACGTAGCGCGGTCAGGAACGAGCCCATCTGCGCCTGGGTGGCTTTGCCCGACATGATCGTCCGCATGGCATCGGCCGCCTCGCTCTCGGTCAGGCTCTGCCGGTCCACGAGCTTCTGGATGTATTCTCTCACGAGTTATCCCCGCCGTACAGGAAGTTAATCATCAGTTTCTTGCCATCTTCTGTCAGGATGGACTCGGGGTGGAACTGTACGCCCTCGATCGGATATTTCCGGTGGCGTACGCCCATGATCTCGCCATCTGTCGTCTCCGCCGTCACCTCGAGCTCGTCCGGGAACCCGTTGCGCTTTATCGCCAGCGAATGGTAGCGGGTGGCGGTGATCGGCCGGCTGATCCCGGCGTAGATGCCTTTTCCGTCGTGACAAATGACACTGGTCTTGCCGTGCATGGGTGCCGGGGCCCGTGACACTGTGCCTCCGAAGGCTATCCCGATGCACTGGTGGCCGAGGCAGACGCCCATCGTCGGTATACTCTGACCGATCGTCCGGATAATCTCAACACAGCACCCGGCATCCTCGGGTTTGCCCGGGCCGGGGCTGAGGATGATGCGGTCGGGCGCGATGCTTTCCACTTCTTTCATGGTGATGGTGTTGGGGACGACCACCGGCTCCGCGCCGAGCTCGCCGACGTACTGATAGAGATTGTATACGAACGAGTCCACGTTGTCCACTATCATGACCTTCATAGCTGCTTCCCTCCTGCCTCCGGCAGTCCCCCGACTGCCGCTGCTTCCAGCGCCCGTATCATCGCGGCGCCCTTGTTCATCGCTTCCACGTACTCCCTGGCCGGGTCCGAGTCCATCACGATGCCTGCGCCGGCCTGTACGTAGGCTTTGCCGCCCTTCAGCAGGATGGTGCGGATCGCGATGGCCATGTCCATGTTGCCGCTGAACGACAGATAGCCGACGCACCCGGCGTAAAGTCCTCTCCGCCGGCCTTCCAGCTCTTCGATGATCTGCATAGCTCTCGTCTTGGGCGCGCCAGACACAGTCCCTGCCGGAAAAGTGGCCGCCAGCACGTCGACCATGTCCCGATCTTCCGCCAGGTCGCCCACCACGTTGGACACGATGTGCTGGACGTGAGAGTACTTCTCCGTGGTCATGAAGTCGTCCACCCTGACGGTGCCGAACTTTGCGACCTTGCCTACGTCGTTACGCCCGAGATCGACCAGCATCACATGCTCGGCGACCTCTTTGGGGTCGGCTTTCATTTCCGCCTCCAGCGCCGCATCCTCCTCTTCAGTCTTGCCCCGGGGCCTGGTGCCGGCGATAGGGCGAATGATCACCTTCCCGTCATCGACCTTCACCAGGATCTCCGGGCTCGATCCGACTATCGCGGCGTCCCCGAACTCCAGGTAGTACATGTACGGAGACGGATTGATCGCCTTCAGCGTGCGATAGAGCGCGGCATGGTCGACATCCGCCTCGATCTCCGCCCGCTGTGAGAGCACGATCTGGAAGGCATCCCCGTCAAGGATGTACTCCTTGGACCGCGTCACCATGTCCATGAACTGCTCCTTCGTGGTGGGATAGCGGACGCTGACCGGTGTCGCTGCCACTTTCGCGGGCACGGGCGCGGATGTTGCCGGAGTCGACAGCTTCTGTTTCATCGCACGAAGACGCTCGCGGGCATCGAGCAGTGACTGCTTATCGCCGCCTCTGGCGCCGGCCACCAGCATCTTCACGCCGGCTGCATGATCGAAGACTATCAGGTCTTCCGCCAGCAGCAGGTCAGCATCTGCGCAGCCCAGGTCGTCGCAGGCGGTGGTGCCGATGTCATCCACATAGCGCACGAAGTCGTATGAGACGTATCCGACCAGGCCGCCGAAGAAGGGTGGAGCAGGAGGTACAGGACGTCCGAATGACTCCTCGAAGAGGTACACTGGGCGCCCAGTCTGGAACCCGGCCATGAAGTCCTTGAGGAACGCTACCGGCCCTCCCGGGTACTTGCCCACGTCCTCGCCGTCGACAGCGATGTGGCCGCCCAGGACGCGGATCGCATGGTCTCCTGCGCCGATGAACGAATAGCGAGCCGACTTGCCGCCGGTCTCGGCCGACTCCAGCAGGAACGCCTTGCGTCCGTCCAGCCGACGAAAAGCCTCCAGCGGGTCGATGTCATTGTCCAGCGGCTCTACGACCGGCACGATCTCGACCGGCATGGAACGACGCTGCCTGATGTCCTGTGTGATGGAACCCATAACTGATCACCAAATGAGCTCTTTGAGAGCTTTTCCCGGGTCGGCCGAGGCCATCAGCGCCGTGCCGACGAGTGCGGCGTCGCAGTGAGCGAGGGCTTCGTCGAGCTGTGCCCGAGTAGAAATGCCCGATGCGCTGACCGTCGTCCCGTCGATGCCACGAGACAGCCTGGCCGTGCGGGATCGGTCGACCTGCAACGTGTGCCTGTCCCGGTTGTTGATCGCGTATAGCAGGGCCCCTGCAACTCGAGAGCGTTCGATGTCATCCTCGTCGTGCACCTCGACCAGAGGCTCGATGCCGTATTCCCGGCAGCCGGCAATCATCCGTGCCAGGGGCTCGGCATCGAAAAACGAAGAAATGAGCAGCAGGCTGTCAGCTCCGTAAAAATATGACTCTTTGATCTGCGCCGGGTCGAACAGGAAGTCCTTGCGTAAGGCCGGCACCTTTGCCTGCGATGCCAGTCGAAGGTTCTCCAGCGATCCCCGGAAGTACCGGGGCTCGGTGAGCACGGATACGCCGCAGGCGCCGCCGCAGGCGTAGTCGCTGGCGAGACGGGCCGGGTCAGGGACGCTACGAATCTGCCCCGCCGTAGGCGAGGCCGGCTTGATCTCCGCGATCACCGGGCGTCGGCCGTCCTCCTTCGCCGCCTTGATGGAGTCGATGAGGCTGCGAGGCCTGCGTATGAACGGCACGTCCTGCCGGAACGGCCTGTAGTCGCGCTTGCATGCCTGCATGATCTCGTCGAAGTCCATGTCGATCATCTTGTACAACTTTGTACGTTTTTGTATGCATGTATACATCCGTGCCTAATATATAAACGTTATGGCTTGGTTTGTGCGGGCAGGCCGACAGGAGAAGTTACGAAAATATATATGGCAAATAAATAGCAAAGCCTTATCAGTCACGGCGACAAAAGCGTAGCTGCATGGCTTCGACGCAGAGCTTACTGGAGAAATATTTCGCCAACGACGACGGCAGGTTCGACCCGAACGACCACATCGACAAGTTTGCGATAATTTACTTTGCGATCATCTTCGTTTCATGCATCGTGCTATGGATAATGGATGTCATTTAACTGAACGATCACCGGCAGGCATAGTAAAAATCTTCTATGTCATATGCCAGCCGGCGGACGCCGGCCTGTCTTTTCGATGATGGCGTGTACGTCGCTTTCCAGGTAGTACTTCTTCCGCCGGTCGCATTCCTCGAACCGTATTATCCTGTCCCGCAAGAGGTCTGCCAGGTATATATGGGCCTGGCTTGCCTTGATCTTGAGCCGATCGGCGATCTGCTTATTGGACAAGCCGGGATCCGTGCCGAGCAACGCGACGATGGCGCCATTCGTCCTGATATTCAGCGCAGAGATGACAGTGATCTCCCGGTCGGTGTACGCGCTGTTGTTCCGGAACATCCGGACGAACTTGCTCGTCTTTACCTCCCGGATCTTCCGCGCCAGCCCCAGGCGGTACACGTGATAGCGCACGCTCCCCGTGTTCAGCGACTCGGCCCTTGCGATATCGGTTACTGTGCACCCCGGATTTTCCTCGATGTATGCGTATATCTTTTCCCTGCTTCCGCTCCCCGTCTCGATCAGCTTGAGAAAGACGAACGGCAGGAGCTTCAAGGCGACGAGCAGCGATGCGACGATGCCCGACAGGTACATCATCTGTACCCACAGCGGCAGCTCCCAGAACGATACATTCCTGTCCGCTCCGTGGTAATTGACAATGGCTCCGGGCTCCGGGGGACCAGCTATCACCGTATAGTCACCGACCTGCTGGATGACCTGTGCCTGCGCTGAGACAGAGATGAAAATGATCAACGCTATGGCTACTATCCCGAGCCTCCCCACCGATCGCATGTAGTTTTATTTGACGATGATAATATAATATAGTTCTCTCAGCAACGGTCAACCGTCAGAGGGCACTACGGTACAAAGGACACAAAAGACACGATGTCACCGCTTGCGCACGCGCAGGAAAGAGCAGGAAATTAACATGTGTCGCTCTACCAGCATTCGTTCGTAGCCTATTTCTTGATCATTCCGAAGGACATCGGAATGAACGACTCCATGCTGTAGGTGGCCGGTCGCTGAGGCTCAGCGCCAGTGGCACTGAGCGGACGAGTAGAATCAGCCAGACGGCCAGTACCGCGTATGGATGCCGTGTGCCGAAAGCGCCCCAGTCTCGGAACATATGTCAGTCTTCCGGAGACGACAGACCGCGCGAGTGGATGAGCTGCAGCGCGCTGCCGGATTCTGACGGGTCGAGACGTATCCGGCCACGCTCAACACCGAGCACCCGTGTCAGTATGTCTTCCGCCGCCAGGACGATCTGACGATAGCGCCTGTCACTGCAATCCCTCGCGACTGCGTCCTCAAGGAACATGAAGGCGTACATCATCATCTCCACAGACTCGCGCGGATATCGTATATCGAATATACCCTCCGCTTTCCCCTGCTCCACGATCGCAGTGATCGTGGGGATGAGGGCACCAATCGCCTTCAGGATATAACGCGGGTGAGA
Organism: Methanobacteriota archaeon; assembly: GCA_023436075.1. Lineage (GTDB taxonomy): Archaea > Halobacteriota > Methanocellia > Methanocellales > Methanocellaceae > Methanocella_A. The sequence continues at coordinate 20,769 of JAEZKS010000120.1, read as the reverse complement.
AGCTATGTTCTCTTCCGAGAGTAGAAATTCCGCTGCCTGTGGGTCGAACCTGTGCATGGTCAGCGCCGTGTTCGCGACCACCTCGATCTTCTGGCACGGGTCCATGTCCTCCCTGGACAGAAGCTGTTCGAGGGACTGCCGGTAGTTGTCGATGTAATGGTCGATGACGGCATCAAGAATGCCATCCTTGGACTTGAAATAATAGTAAAACGTTCCCTGTGCTACGCCGACCTTTTTCACGATGTCGCTGACCGATGTCTGCTCATAGCCCTGCCTGCGAAACAGGATCTCTGCCGCTTCGATCAGCTCGCTTTTCCTGACCTCGGGATCCTTAGTCACGCGCATATTGACCACATCGCTTGACTGACTGACTGACTATAAGTCAGTTGATGCTGAACTCATATAAGACTTTCCAAAAAGATGATACCGGCATGTCCGGGTCGTACATGCCAGGCTAAGATGGATTACCACTTGTTGTAGTGAACCAGCTTTTCGTTGTAGCGGGTCTCCGGCGATACGGCCTCGCCCGGATAGCCGAAGACTACGAAAGAGAGCGGTACGATCTTCTCGGGCAGATCGAGAAGCTTCACGAAGCCTTCGGCCCTGCCTGGTAAGCCGTAGACGCCTGTCCAGACCGCGCCGAGCCCGAGGCTGTGCGCCGCGAGCAAGATGTTCTGAGTGGCTGCGGAGCAGTCCTGTACCCAGAGTTCCGGCAGCTTCGGCTTGTTGAGATCTCCGCAGACCAGAATGCCTGCGGCCGCTTTCGCGCTGGGAGCGGCATATGGGCTGAACTCCGGCACTGCCTTCAGCAGCTTCTTGTCGGTGACGACGACGAACTGCCACGACTGCTGGTTCGCAGCCGACGGTGCGTTCATCGCGGCAGCCAGTAGCTTCTTGATGACGTCCTTCGGGACCGGCTTGTCCTGGAAGTCCCGGATGCTCCTCCGGGTCATGATCGCATCGATAGTTTCCATGATGATAGTCTCTCCATAGCCCGACGACGGAATCGCAGGCAGCAATGCTAAATGGTAGATGCTGGCGCTATAAATAGCAGGCACAGTCTCCGGGGGTACATACTATCAAAAAGCATACTGTCGGACGCAGCCTGAGGTATCAGAGGTTTGCGAGAGGTCTCCGAGTTTCAACACAGAGCCACAGAGGGCACGGAGGACGCACAGAGTACGAATAAAAATATGGCTCGTGTGTCAGCCGTTTGTTAAAAATATTCTCTGTGAGTCCTCCGTGCCCTCTGTAGCTCTGTGTTGAAACTCGGTGCACTCTAGCAAACCTCTGATACCTTAATCGCGGGCCAGCGGCTTCAGCTCTTCTATGTCGGCATCCGGGTGCTTCTTCAGGTGCGCGACCGATTTTTTATGATGAAGCAGAGTACAGTCTTTGCAGCCCCAGACGCGGTAGCCCGCGCTGCTGTCGATCCACTCGCCCAACTCCGGGTCCTCGCAGGGGTACAGCGGGCAGAAGCAGTAGGTGCAGACCTGGCCTTTGAAGTGGTGGCAGGGGTAGTACTTGCATTTGCCGGGACCCATGTTGCGATCAGGTTTCTCGATCCAGTAGAACCCGTCCTCGCCTCTGGCCAGCACGAACAGGCGGGACTGCATCGCGCTCTTCTCCCCGATGCCATGCTGGCGCCGGATGCCCTCGGCAACGCCCTTCTTCACGCACCGGTAGATGCTATGGCCCAATGTGGTCGCCGTACCAGCGTACTCGTAGTACGGTGCCTCAGCGTCGCCCATGGGTCGCCTGTCGGCGAGTACCGCGACCGCGTCGGTCGTCGTCCCGGTGAAGTCGAAGCCCATCTCGAACAGCGCCTTGGCCTTCGCTTCGGTGGCTGTGATGATCGATCCACCTATCGCGCCTTCCGAGAGCCGGCCGCGGATGACAAGTATAATATTGATAGTGCCGGGTACCCCGGGGTCGTGGCATGGGTTGCTGATGCCGGCGGTGATGAACGCAGTCGTGTACGCGTCCCGGACCACGCAGAGGTTCTTCATCTTCACGGCGGTGAGGAAGCCAAAGTACGGCTCGTCGACTCCGACGGAAGCAGCGACCTTGTCAAGGAACTTCAGTGGCTCATCTTCATTGAAGCCCTTGCCGACCTCGTGGTTGATGACCGACCGTACCTGACCCCGGCCGCCGTTGATGCCGGTGCTCAGCCCGTCGAACTCGCCCTTGATGACCAGCGTGTTATCTTTCACGAAATACCGCAATATCGCCACCGCCGAAAAATCGGATGATGTTGAGCCTTAGTATACGGACACGACGCATATATACTTAACCAAAATGCACTACGAGCACAACGAACACTATCTAACCGTTTCAGGGAAGCCTTAACTGGCTCCATAGTCCATGGTGTCCATCGTGAAATCGGTTAATTATTTATAGGTAGCCACATAATCAAGAAAAATTGCCTTAAATCAAGTTAATCTTAGGTGGACACCATGCAATTGAAATACGCAGTTATTGTAGCGCTCCTGATCACGGCTTTAATAGCCGTTGCCGTGCCGGCAGAGGCAGCGTCCCAGTATCCGATGACTGTCACAGACAGCTTCGGGAGAAACATAACATTAGACCATGCACCCCAACGCATCGTATCGCTTTCCTCCGCGGACACAGAGATCCTCTTTGCGCTGGGCGCAGGCAACCGGATCGTCGGCAACACCATGTACGACGACTACCCGCCCGAGGCTGTGAACATCACTCACGTCGGCGGCTTCAGCGACCAGTTGAGTGCCCTCAACAAGGAATCGATAGTGAACCTGACGCCCGATCTGATCATCGCCGAGGATACTATCAGTGAAAAAGCGGTCAACCAGCTTACTGAGATGGGCTATCCGGTCCTGATGACAGTGAACCACAACATCTCCATGATCGAGAAGAATATCAGGCTCCTCGGGCGTGTGACTGACACTGAAAACAATGCCACAGCCATCATGAACGATATGGAAACAGCGTTCGATAGTATCCGCGCAAAGGTCGCCAATCTCAGCGATAGCCAGAAGCCAACTGTGCTGTTCATGGCCGGATATGTGAGGGATGGGGAGGTCTACGTCTACGGTGCGGACACCTTCGGCGATGAGCTTATCCGCATGGCAGGCGGCAAGAATATAGTGACGAAACCCGGGTACCCTGTGATAAGCTCAGAGACAATCATCCAGGCGGACCCGGACTGCGTGATCATACCGGTAGACGCCGCCGGAGCTATGGGCTCTGAGGACGATTTCAATTACTTCAAGAGCGGCGGTGACTCTCGGTTCAGTGACCTGTCCGCTGTCAAGAACGGCAACGTCTTCAAAGCCAGCACTCTGGTCATGCACCCGGGACCGCGACTGCCGCAGGCTGCGGTGGAAATTGAGAAGATCATCGAGCAGATGAACACCGAACAGACGAATGTCCAGCCCAGCAGCACGACGCCCGGCTTCGAGATGTTCTTCGCGCTGGCCGGCCTGATCGGCGCAGCCTGTATCTTCGCGGGAAGAAAGCATTAAGAGAAATACTTATCCATACAGGCATGCTCCACAGGGAGCATGCCACCTCCCTTTTTATTTGTGCCAGCAGTGCAATCGGTTAATTATTTATACATAGCCAGATGATCAAGAAAAATTGTTTTAAATCAAGTAAATTTTAGGTGGACACCATGCAAATGAAACATATAGCTATTATCGCTCTGCTGGTCATGACGGCCGTTGTCATCTCCGGCTGCAGCGGCACCGTAACTCCGACGCCAACGCCGACCCCTGTCCCGGCGTCGCAATATCCTATGACCGTCTATGACTATTACAATGAGACGGCGACCATTGCCAGCGAGCCACAGCGTATCGTATCGCTGTCGGCCGCCAATACAGAAACATTGTTCGCGCTGGGCCTGGGCAGCAAAATCGTCGGCATCGACGACAACAGCGACTACCCGGCGGAAACTAAAGACGTCGTCCATCTGGGCGGGTTCGCAACGCTCAACTACGAGAAGATCGTCTCCCTCAACCCGGACCTGATCGTGGTACAGGATATCGTCGGAGGGAAGACTGCCCCCAGGCTGAGGGAGATGGGATTCCAGGTCATCGAGGTCAAGAACACCAACATGACGATGGTCCGGAAGAACATCGAATTGCTCGGCAAGGCGACGAACACCGTACAGAATGCGACGACACTGATCGCTGACATGGATCGCAAGATCGCCGAGGTCAGCGCGAAGATGGCCGGGCTGAACGAGAGCCAGAAGCCAACGGTGCTGCTCCTCACCGGCTTCGTAGCGTCCAAATCGCAGATCTACCCGTACGGCAATGGCACATATGGCGACGAGCTGCTGACTCTCACCGGAGGCAAGAACGCAGCCTCGGACGTCATCATGTACGCCGTCATAAGCAACGAGGCCATCGTCAAGGCAGACCCCGACTATATCGTCATCCCGGTCGACGGCAAGATGTGTACCGAGAGCGACTATAACTATTTCAAGAACGGCAGCGCCCCGTGGATGAAAGACCTCAGGGCCGTGAAGAACGGAAAGGTCGTCAGGGTTGATGGCACGCTGTTCCTTCGCGCGGGACCGCGACTGCCTGATGCCGGGCTTGCCCTCGCCAGGGCCATACACCCCGAGATGTTCCAATAAACAGGCATGTTCCCTGTGGAGCATGCCACCTCCCTTTTTATTTTTTATTCTGCGTTTTTAGGATTGGTTTCATAGCCAGGTTTTTGATCACGTGGCTCGTACTACGGGGAGAAAAGGCTACAGCAAGCGCAGCGAAACACGGCAGTAGAACTTGTTCGTCATGCGATTGGAAACGCTGCGATCGCTGTGGCATTCAGTCTTTTCTGAACATTTAGGCTTTATTCCGTTTCAAGTCCTGTATGCCTGTTTCAACGTCCTCTGCGTTCTCTGCGCCGTCTCTGCGTACGCTGCGAGAAAAAACTGTTCCCTGGTACTCGGCGCTTAACCTGAAACAGGGCAACATTGCCATCATGTAATATGAAACGCGCAGGACGAAAATCCTCGCAGAGTCCGCAGAGACGGCGCAGAGAACTCGGTTGGTGATCAATGGGTTTTTCAAGTGCGAGCCATGAAAATTGGCCATGTTTCGGCATGCGTCGTACTAAATTCCCGCAGAGATCGCAGAGGAGGCGCAGAGTACGCAGAGACGAATGATTTTCATGGAACGCAGAGACTGATTCGAATACCGCCCGGGAATATGCAAATTCTTTCAAAAATAACTATAATTGCGTCACGATTCTCGACGCATGACTGAAAAATGAATAGAAGAGCCTATTTTTTCCTGTATCCGGCCACGGCTTTCACGAATGAGCAGGCAAACTCAGGCGTGAAATATGCATGCGTATATGCGCCAATGACGTTATGCTCATAGATGCCGTCGAGGCCGCCGACAATGCCTTTTCCTCTGTCAGTCGCGATAGCTAACCTGGCGTCGTCCGCGCACTCGACTGTCGAATAGTGGAACTCGTGGCCGCGGTACGCGAGCCCCGGCCCGAATATGGGCCCGCGGATGAAGCGCGCTTCGATGTAGCCCAGCGCCTGCATTCGTCCGGTCATGATCGACTTTGCCGGCAGCGCACCGGCCATCCGGTGTTCTCGGCCGGCCACGGTGATGCTTTCGGTGAGGAACATGAGGCCGCCGCATTCGCCATAGATCGGCATACCGTCTTCCGCAGCTTTTTTGACGTCGTCCCGACATCGCGAGGCCTCCAGCTTTTCCGCATGAAGCTCGGGGTAGCCGCCGCCCAGATATAGCCCGTCGACGTCAGGCAGCCGGTCCGCGACAGGGCTGAAGAATTCGAGCCTTGCACCTGCGCTGGCCAGCCGGTCGAGGTTGTCCCGGTAGTAGAAGCAGAAGGCATCGTCCATGGCCACGCCGATGGAGATGCGCTCCCGGCCGCCGTCAGCATGGAGTTCGCCGGCGTGCTCTATGGGAGGCGAACTCCGTGCTATCTCGATGATCCGGGACAACGCACAGTATTCCTCGATGACGCCTCCGGCGCCTTTCAGTCGGTCGTCTTCGCCGGCCATGTTGAGCCCAAGATGTCTGCTCCCGACGCTAAGCTCTTCTTTCCGCGGAATCCATCCCAGCGCCTCTGTCTCCAGCGAAGCCTCGATCATCTGTCGGTGCCGGGGACCTCCGACCTGGTTGAAGACCACACCTGCGAGGCGGACGCTCTGGTCGAAGTCCCGGAATCCCCGGACCAGCGCATTGACGCTGCGCGACATGGCGCCGACGTCCGCCACCAGCGCCACCGGAGCCGAGAGCAGCTTCGCCACGTGTGCAGTGCTGGCGATCTCGGTGCCCTCCATGCCGTCGTACAGTCCCATGACTCCTTCGATGACGGCGATGTCAGCCCCGCGGCAGGCTTTCGCGAAGGTTTCGACAACACCGTGCTCGCTCATCATGAACGAGTCGAGGTTGCGCGATGCTCGCCCGCAGATCGCCGTATGATGGGAAGGATCGATGAAATCCGGGCCGACCTTAAACGGCTGCACACGCATGCCGCGGGCCGCCAGCGCGGCCATCAGCCCGGTGGCAACGGTCGTCTTGCCGCATCCGCTGTGGGTGCCGGCTACGCAGATTCGCGGGATGTCCATCATAATATTTGACCGCCATAGCATTATCAAGTAAATTTGCGCTAGCGCAAATTTATACGACTATCTGATGCGATCGTATAAGTTTGTTATCATCCAGAGGTCAGCCGGCGATAGATCGCCATCGCAGCTTTCCATAATTTGTGAGTTTTTATCATCGGCTATCGGTTTATCGAGCCAACTATCAAAGCGAAACCTTTATTTGTATTTACTGTATCGTGATATATACGTATCAAAAATTGTCATGATTATTCGTTAGGTATGTTCGTGGCAATCTCGGAGTGATAAGATTGGATAGCAGGAACATCAATGTCAGGTTTAAAGAGTTCGAATCCGACATCGGGCACATCAAAGACTTTGAGGTCTCTATCGGAAAACTACTCCAGGATGACTGGGAAGAGAAATGTGGTCCTACTCCGTTCCCTTCGATGACAGCGCTCCGGGGATGGGACAGGAAGCTCCTCGATCGCTACAAGCCGTTCTACATGCCGTACTGTGACGTCTGCTGCATATGTACGATGGGAAAATGCGATCTGACCGGCGACAAGCGGGGGGCCTGCGGCATCCAGATCGCGGCGCAACAGTCCCGCATGGTGCTGCTGGCCTCATGCATCGGCGCCTCCACGCACATCAACCATGCCAGAGAACTGGTCACTCACCTGATCAACACACACGGGAGCGATTATCCGCTCGACATCGGCGGCCTTTCCACGAAAGTCGAGGCCCCGATCATGCGGCTGGTCTGCGGGGTCAAGCCGGAAAAGCTGGGCGATCTTGAGCCGGTGCTTGACTATCTCGAAAGAGGAGTTACCAGCCTGCTTTCCGCGGCGCATACCGGGCAGGAGGGCGACTGTATTGACTTCGAGTCCAAAGTGTTCCACGCAGGCACGCTCGATCTGGTCGGCCTGGAGGTCGCCGATATCGCCCAGATCTCGGCGTTCGACTATCCCCGGGCAGACCCGGAGGCTCCGCTGGTCGACCTCGGCATGGGCACGATCGACAAGACGAAGCCGGTCATTCTCGTCATCGGGCATAACGTGCTGCCCTCGGTTGGCATCATCGACTACCTCAAAGAGCACAAGCTTTCCGATCAGGTCGAAGTGACCGGCATCTGCTGCTCCGCCATCGACGCGACGCGATATTCTGATCGTGCCAAGATCGTCGGCCCCATCTCGTGGCAGATCCGCTATATCCGCAGCGGAATGCCGGACGTCATCGTGATCGACGAGCAGTGCATCCGGACCGATGCGCTCGTCGAGGCCGTAAAAATTGGCGCTCCGGTCATCGCGACGTCAGAGAAGAACTGCATGGGCCTTCCCGACCTGACAAAGGAGCCAGTCGACGACATAGTCTCCGGCCTGGAAACGGGAAGGCTGTCAGGAGTGCTGCTGCTCGACCCGGAAAAAGCCGGAGAAGTCGCCGTTCGAGTGGCTCGCACCGTCTCGCCAGCCCGAAAAAAGAAGGCCACTGCCATGCCGAACATCGCCGATCAGGCCAGCGCCTGTACGGGCTGTAAGCAATGCCAGCGGGCGTGCCCGAACGACCTCGGGGTACCTGAGGCTATGAAAGCGGTGGCCGCAGGCGACCTGGAGCCGATCAGCGAGATCTACGACCTGTGCAACGGGTGCGTGCGCTGCGAGCAGGCATGTCCTAAGAAAATCCCCGTCTATTCTACAATTATCACCGCTGCGGCCCGAAAGATAGCGGACGAGAAATTCAAGGTCCGCGCGGGAAGAGGCGCCATCCAGGATGTGGAGATCCGTAACGTCGGAGGGCCGATCGTCCTGGGAGAGATTCCCGGAGTCGTCGCGTTCGTCGGCTGCGCCAACTATCCCAATGGAGGGAAAGAGGTCGCGGAGATGTGCGTCGAATTCGCCAAGCGTCGGTACATCTCACTGACGTCCGGCTGTGCCGCGATGTCGATCTCAATGTACCGGGACGAAGAGGGCAAGACACCCTACGAGCAGTATCCGGGAGACTTCGACGCCGGCGGGATCGTGAACGTGGGCTCGTGCGTGTCGAACGCGCACATTGCCGGCGCTACCATCAAGATCGCGAACATCTTCGCCCGGCGCAACCTCCGGGGGAACTACGAGGAGATCGCGGACTACGTCTACAACCGGGTGGGCGCCGTGGGCATCGCGTGGGGTGCGATGTCCCAGAAGGCGGCCGCGATAGCGATGGGCTGCGTCCGGCTGGGCATACCGGTGATCGTCGGGCCGCACGGGTCCAAATACCGGCGCATGCTGCTCGGACGTGCCGACCGCGAAGAAGACTGGTACAACTACGATCGCAGGACGGGCGAAAAAGTCTACGTCGGGCCCGCGCCAGAGCACCTCTTCGTAGCCGTCGAGACGAAAGAAGAGGCCATGGTGATGGCCGCGAAGCTCTGCATGCGGCCTAACGATACCAGCAAGGGCCGGGCAACCAAGCTGACCCACTACATCGAATTCCATAAGCGGATGCTCGGCGCGATGCCGAACGACATACCGTCGTACGTCCGTACCATGAGCGACGTCCCGATCACCATGAAAGAAGAGATCGGCGCCATTCTCAAGCAGGCGGGCTGGCAGGAGAGAACGATCCCCGAGCCGACGCTTCTGCAGGCGACGGCAAGCAGGAAGGAGGTGTGAGCAGATATGGCTGTCATCGAACCCTGGCAGATCGCTGAGATCGCCGGGCCTAAAAAGGCGGCAACTATCTCCAAACCCGAGGTGGTAGCTGCCCTGATCAAACGAGCGAAACACCCGGTCATGATAATCGGGCATCTGGCCGCAACCGATGACTTTGACGGCAAGAAGATGGTCGACTACCTGATCGGCCTCTCGAAGGCGAGAAACATCCCGATCATCGCAACGGGTGATACCAATCGCGCTCTGGCCTCGAGAGGATACACCGGGGCCGTCATTCTGCCCGCGGTCGAAGCGGGACAGCGCCTTTCCGATCGCCAGTGGAAGGGGGTCGATGGCAAAGGTCCTCACGACCTGGCCATCTTCGCAGGCCTGCCGTATTACATGGAGTGGACGATCCTGTCCGGACTGAAGCACTTTGCCCCGCAGGTCAGGACTGTCACGCTGGACAAGACGTACCAGCCTAACGCTAGCTATTCATTCCCCAATAGTCCGACCAGGGAATGGCTGGAAAGTCTCCTGGCCATAGTCGGGAACACGGAGGGATAAAAGAGAATGTTCGAGAGTATACCGATAGATGTCAGCATAGCACATGCGGGCGAGCGCATCCGCAAAAACGACGTGTACGTGGACCTGGGCGGCCCCGAGATCGGAGAGAAGTTCGAGTTGGTGAAAGTCAGGTCAGGCGACGGGGTGAAGGACGGGGCCATCAATGTCGTCGGTCCGGATATTTCCGAGATGGAGCTTGCCAAGCGCTATCCGCTGGGCATCCTGATCGAGGTGGCCGGCAAGGAGCTGGAACCCGACTTCGAGGGAGTGATCGAGCGCCGGATACACGAGTATGCCAACTACGTCGAAGGGCTCATGCACATGAACCAGCGCTACGACATCTGGGTCAGGATTTCCAAAAAGTCGTTCAACAAGGGATTCACGTCCCTCACGTTCCTCGGCAAGGTGCTGGAACAGCTCCTCAAAAACGAGTTCCCGATCATCCAGCGGATGCAGATCACCTTCTATACCGACGCGGAGCAGATCAAGCCACTGTACGCAGAGGCAAAGGGCTCTTACGAGGCTCGCGACGCACGCGCACGGGGCCTGACCGACGACGACGTGGACGTGTTCTACGGATGTGCTCTCTGCCAGTCGTTCGCGCCCAGCCACGTGTGCGTCATCACACCGCAGAGATACGCCAACTGCGGCGCGATAAGCTGGTTCGACGGGCGGGCGTCGGCAAGGATAGACCCGAAAGGGCTCATCTTCCCCATCGACAAGGGGGCCTGCCTGGACAAGGAGAAGGGCGAGTATGCCGGCGTCGACGAAAGCGCCAAAAAGCGCTCGCTCGGCGAGGTCAGCCGCGTCTACCTGTACAGTGCCTTTACGCACCCGCACACGTCCTGCGGCTGCTTCGAAGGGATCGCCTTCTACATCCCCGAAGTCGAAGGCTTCGGCATCGTCACCCGTAACTACAGGCAAGCCACGGTGAACGGCCTGCCGTTCTCGACCATGGCGGACTCCACCGGGGGCGGCCGGCAGATCGACGGGTTCCATGGACTATCACTGGAATACATGCGGTCTCCGAAGTTTCTCGAGGCCGACGGCGGCTACGCCCGCGTCGTGTGGATGCCGGCCGAGCTGAAGGAGCGGATGAGCCCGTTCATGCAGGCCGGAATCGCCGAGAGCATTGCCACGGAGAAGGAGGTAAAGAACGTGGACGAACTGAAAGAATTCCTGATCAAGCACTCCCATCCGGTCGTCAAACGCTGGAAGGCAGAGGAGGAAGCTCCCGAAGAAGAGAGCGTCGAAGCGCCCGGACAGGGACAGATCGAGATGCCCTTTTTCCCGACAGGGGATATTCCCATCACTTATGGAGGGCTCAGGATCACATTGAAAAACGCGAAAATTTTCGCCGACAGGGCGATCATCCAGTGGGACAGGCCTAAAAAGCCGGGATCAGGTGATTGACATGGCAGAAAACAAGAATACGCGTACAGGAAGCGCGAAGCGAGGAAGCATGCAGGACATCTTTTCGCTGCTGGCCAATATGGAGAAGATCGAGTTCGAGAATTTCTCCATGGAGATAGGAGAGCTTGAGTTCTGGATACCATCCGGCAACGGCGTGCCCCGTGTGATGCCCCGCTTCGAGACGCCGGGCACGGCCCCGGCACTACGGATGAAGCCCTCCGCGCTCTTTAGCGAGACGTATGTTCCCCCGGTCGAGAACTTCCCGTGCCGCATCCGCGAAGTCCGGCTGGGCAATACGAAGAAGGACGGGGGCAGCCGTGGAAAGACGTTCACTCTCGGCGGAGCCAACTCGCCGCAGTTCATCTATAATGACAAGCCGCCGGCCAACCTGCCGGTGCTCGCCATGGACGTTTTCGACATGAACATACCGATGCCTGCAGCAGTGAAAGCAGGCATCCAGGACGTCATGGACGACCCGGCGGAGTGGGCGCGCCGGAACGTGGAGAAGTTCGGCGCAGACATGGTCACAGTCCATCTCGTGTCGACTGACCCGCTCGCAAAGGACTCCTCGCCCGCCGAAGCCGCGAGCGTCATCGAGAAAGTCCTGCAGGCTGTGGACGTGCCGCTGATCATCGGCGGCTGCGGCGACCCGCAGAAGGACGCGAAAGTGTTCACGAAGATCGCCGAGGTGGCGTCCGGCGAGCGGCTGCTGCTGAACTCGGTCAACCTCGACATGGCAGGCGTCGGCGCCCTCGAGACAATAACCGGAGTGGCGAAGAAGCACGGCCACGCGCTGATCGGGATGAGCGGCCTCGACCTGAACAAGGCGAAGGAGCTGAATCGCCGACTATACGAATACCTCCCGCCGGAAGACATCGTGATGGACCTCACGTCTGTCGCGCTGGGGTACGGGCTGGAGTACTCGTACAGCATCCATGAGCGCGCCCGCCTTGCGGCGCTGCTCGGGGACGAAGAGCTGCAGCAGCCGACCATCTCTGCGGCATCCAACGCGTGGGTGGCCCGGGAAGCCCGCATAAAAATGGACCCGAAGTACGGCCCGCGCGAGTTCCGCGGCCCCATGTGGGAGACGATCAGTGCGTTGAACCTTATGTTCGCCGGGGTCGACATTTTCATGCTGGCGCATCCGACCACCCTGAAGACCCTCAGGGATATCGTCCAGATGCTGATCCAGAAGGACACCGAGAAGCCGCCTGAATCGAACACAAGCTGGTGCGCAGCGAAGATATGAGGAGGAGATCGTAATGCCCGAGCTTAAATCAAAGAAGAAGAGCATCAAGGAAATCAGCCCCATCGACGTGTACAAGCTGCTCCCGAAGACGAACTGCGGCGAGTGTCACGAGGCGAACTGCATGACCTTCGCCACGAAGGTGGTGAACGGAGAGCTTAACCTCGACGGCTGCACGCCCATCGTGAAGGAAGAAAAGTACCGCAAGGAGCACGAAAAGCTGCTCGATCTTATGACCCCGCCCGTACGTGCGGTCACCATCGGCAACGGTGGAAACGCGATAAAAATAGGCGGAAAATACGTGCTCGACCGGCACGAGTTCACCTACAGCAACCCCACGCCGATCGCCATCGACGTGGCCGACTACATGGATAAGGAAGAGATCAATTCCCGGTTGAACACTGTGAGCACGTTCACATTTGACTACATAGGACGGACGCTAGGCCTGGACGCGGTAGCCATTCGCTCCACCTCCGACGACCAGGCTGCTTTTGCTTCGGTCGTACAGTACGTGGCGGGCCAGACCGGCCTCCCCCTCATCCTTTGCGCGTATGACGCCGGTGTCATGGCATCAGGCCTTGCCCATGCCGGAGGCAGACGCCCTCTGCTGTACGCGGCTACCCGTGATAACTGGAAGGAGATGGCAGATATAGCCATACAGCACGGATGCCCGCTTGTCGTGTCCTCTCCCCACGATATCCCCGGCCTGCGCTCGCTGGTGAAAACGCTGGTAGAATACGGCGTCACCGATCTTGTCCTCGATCCCGGCACCTCTGTCGAGCCAGGCCTGTCCCGGACGATCCACGAGTTCTCCCAGATCCGGCGTTCGGTCTTCCAGCAGAACGACGAGCTTCTCGGCTACCCGCTCCTCGGCAGCCCCATAAGCGCGTGGCTCTCGCCCGAGATCTCCCGGGACGTGATCCAGTGGAAAGAAGCATGGACGGCGTCCATCCTCCTCTCGAGATATGCGGACCTGCTGATCATGCACAGCGTCGAAGGCTGGGTGCTCCTGCCCCAGCTGGTCTGGAGGTTCAACCTCTACACGGACCCGCGGAAGCCTGTCTCAGTCGAAGCGGGCGTCAAGACGTTCGGCTCGCCGGACCGGAATTCTCCAGTCTTCATAACGTCGAACTATGCGTTGACGTATTTCATGGTGGAGAACGACATCAAGACCGCGAACGTCGACAGCTATCTGGTGGTCATCGACACGGGCGGCAACAGCGTCGAGAGCGCCGTCGCCGGCAGGTACCTGACCGCGGAACATATAGCGAACGCCCTTACGGACTACAAAGTGGCCGACATGGTAGACCACCGCAACCTGGTCATTCCGGGCCTGGCCGCCCGCCTCAGCGGCGAGACTGAAGAGGCAAGCGGATGGCGTGTCCTTGTGGGTCCGAGAGACTCGTCGGGGCTTACCGAATACATGAAGACGAACTGGCCGCCTAAGGACACATGATCACGGATAGGAGCATGGGTAAGGTGCCTGGAAAAGACGTCAGGGTCCTGTTCCAGCCGATGAACCGGATCCTGACTGTTCCTGAAGGGACGCTGCTGGCGGATGCCTTGCGAGACGCCGGCATCACTGTCGAAACCATATGCGGCTGTAAAGGGACTTGCAGAAAGGGTCGGGTAATACTGACAGAAGGCAGCTGTAAGGTCGACGCCCAGATAGGGGGAAAACGGCTCCCTCCCGAAGAAGAGGCGAAGGGCTATTACCTCGCCTGTCAGGTGCGGGTGACCGGGGACTGCGAATTTACTATCCCCGTGGAGAGCCGGATCGACTCTCCCCAGATCCTGCTCTCGTCGACGGTGAAGATCGACGCAATATCACCGTCAGTCATTCGCTATCCTGTCGAGACCACGTCATCGCCCTCTGGCATGCAGTCTATCCGGCTGGCCGGATATGCGGGCGGGCGGCCGCAGATGCCTGAAAAAGTCTACCGGGAACTGATCGCGCCGGGAGGGCCGAGGATCGCCACTCTTTCGACGGCCGTCTCGCCGCCGGAGATGATCCGGGCGGAAGCGGCTGACTCAGCAGGCCCGCTCTATGGCGTGGCGGTTGATCTCGGCACGACGACGGTCGTGGGCTGCCTGGTCGATTTGCAGACGGGGCAGATCGTCGACACTCGGTCCACCCTAAACGGGCAGATCACCTACGGCGAAGAGTTGATGACCCGCATAGCTTATGCCCATAAGCCGGAAGGAATGGCCCGAATACGAAGCGCCGCAATCGAGAGCATCGACAGAGTCATCTCTGCGCTGGCCGAGAATGCCGGCATCAGGAAGACCGATATCGTGGACATGTGCATTGCCGGCAACACGGTGATGCACCACCTGCTCTGTGGCATAGACCCGCACTACCTCGAGCTGGCCAACGCGGACGTCTCCCGGAAGCCGCTCGTAAAGAAGGCGAGCGAGTTCGGGCTGGGCCTGCACGAGGGCGCATATATCTACTGCCTGCCCAACGTAAGCAGGTTTGTCGGCGGTGACGCGATCGGCGATGTGATCGCATCCGGCGTGCACCGCTCCGACGAGGTTTCGCTAGTCGTGGACCTGGGGACCAACGGGGAGATCATGCTGGGGAACAAAGACTGGCTGGTATCGGTATCGTGCGCTTCCGGCCCTGCCTTTGAAGGGGCGGGCGCTACCTTCGGCATCCGTGCGATGAAGGGAGCCATCGAGCATGTCAGCGTGGACCCGACGACATCTGACGTATCGTTCACTACGATCGGGAGCGTCCTGCCCCGCGGCATCTGCGGGTCTGGCATTATCGATGCCGTGACTATCATGGCATCGACGGGCGCTCTTGACTTCGCCGGGAAGCTGCGAACCGGCCACCTACGGGTTCGTACCGGTGCCGAAGGCCTGGAGTACGTGCTGGTGCCTGCAGGCCGGTCGGCGGTCGGCCGGGACATCGTAATCACCCAGCCCGACATCGACTATCTCATGGATACCAAGGCCGCCGTCTGCGGCGCCATCGGCGTGCTCCTGAACAAGTGCAAGCTCAACGTGTCTGACGTGCGGCAGGTATACCTGGCCGGGGCCTTCGGCGCATACACGAATCTGGCGAATGCGACCCGACTGGGCATCATCCCGGAGTTCCCCAATGCGACCTTCCACCCGATCGGGAACGGGTCGCTCTCGGGCGCGTATGCCACGCTCGTCTCCAGGGAACACCGGGCTGCGGCGGAAGACGTCGCCAGGAAGATGGCCTATATCGATCTCATGGTCGACTCGGATTTCTTCGAGGAGTACCTGGCTGCCCTCTACATTCCTGGAAAGCGTGAGCTGTTTCCCCGCTCTTTCCGCAATGGTGGAAATGCCATAGTATAGCAAACGAACGAAATATTAACAGTGATGAAGAGACAATATAAAAAGGGAGCCCTGCCTATGAAGATTGCAATCGCTGGTAAAGGAGGCGTAGGAAAAACATTCATAGCAAGCGGTATCGCGTGGTCCCTGGCCCGGGCTGGCTACACTACCCTTGCGATCGACGCCGACGAATCCCCAAACCTGGCCCTTTCCCTCGGCCTTTCCCAGGAGGAAACGGCCCGGATCGTACCGGTGCTGGAGAACGAGGATCTGATAAAAAGAAAGACCGGCACAGACTTTTCAGGAGTCTACAACCTGAATTTCACCGTGGATGACATTGTCCGCGACTTTTCGATACCGACGCCGGCAGGCGTAAACCTGCTCGTCGTGGGCGCGGTAAAGGCTGCAGGGTCAGGGTGCGCATGCCCTGCCAACAGCCTGATCAGGGCCATGCTCCACCACCTGGTGGTCGAGCGCAATGAGGCCGTAGTGCTTGACATGGAAGCAGGCGTCGAACATCTGGGCAGAGGCACCGCAGAGGATGTCGACTGGATGCTGGTCGTCAGCGATGCCAACAAGAAATCACTGATCACTGCCGGCTCAATCGCCAGCCTGGCCCGCGATGCGGGCATCCCTAGAGTAGAGATGGTTGGCAACCGTGTCGAAAACGATCAACAGAAAGAGATCATCGTCGAATTTGCCGCGGAACAGGGAATCCCGTTGCTGGGCGTCGTGCCCTATGACAGCCTCGTCATTCAGGCCGGAATACAGGGCGAATCAACTATGACCCTCGACGGTACTCCCGCCGTCACAGCCATCGAAAAGCTGACAGGCATGCTCACCCGGGCAGAGACAAACGATGCGATAAAGAGCGGGAAGGCTGGTTCAGCATGAAACGACTTGTGACGGCAGGCCGCGGCGGCACGGGCAAGACCAGCCTCGTGGCCATGATGACGAAGTACTTCATCGAGAAGGGGTCCACCCCGATCCTCCTGGTGGACCTCGACCCGGACCAGAACCTGGCAGAGATGGTGGGCGTGGATCTCGAAGGGGAAGGCGTCAAGACCATCGCAGAGCTCGTCACCGAGACCTTCATCGAGAAAGGCGGAACCTCGATCGGCATAGCCCCCACGGAACGCATCGAAGCTTCGATCTTCGAGCACGGGCTGTACGAAGGCGAAGCGTTCGACATCCTGGCAGTCGGCACCAAGTGGATCGAAGGATGCTATTGCCTCCCCGACGAGGCGCTGAAAGGCGCTCTCCAGACTCTCACCAAGAACTATGAATATGTCCTGATCGACTCGCCGGCAGGCCTCGAACACCTGAACCGCAAGATCGCGACGCAGGTAAACGACGTCTTTGCCGTAATGGGGCCGTCCAACAAATCGTTCGAGAACCTGAAACGCTCTTACCGTATCATGAAGGAGATCGACATCGACATCGACCGCTTTTTCGTAGTAGGAGGAGCCATGTTCCCTGAAGAGCTCGAGAAGGACGTCGAGGAAAAAACGGGCCACCCCTACCTGGGCAAAATCGCGTTCGACCCGCAGGTACAGAAATCCGTCATCGCCGGCCGGTCGCTCCTGGACCTGCCCGCGGACACCCCCGGATACCTTTCGGTCAGGCGGCTGATGGAGAAGGCAGGTTACTAAGGAGATAGCAACATGGAAGAATACCTCGCATTACTGCCGATCATACTGCCTATCATCGGGGCAGTCCTGACTTTTGTCTTAAGCAGATATTCGGAAAAGCTGCTGGGATACATCACGGTCATTTACTCGGCGTTTCTTTTCTTTTTGTTCACCGCTTATATCATAGCCATATATTCAGGCTCGCTGAAGCCGTTTTCCTGCAACTCAATCACGTGGGACCTGCCCGGCGCTGTCATCGCATGTCTCGTGGCTTTTATCGGCACGCTGATCATCGCCTATTCATTTGCTTACAAGCATAAGGCGCACTTTTCGGCCACGTATTTCATCATGTATTTCCTGCTCATGGGCATGATGAACGGCCTGGCATGCACCTATAACGTCATCATCATGCTGATCTTCCTCGAGGCGGCCACGATCATCAGCGCTATCCTCATCCTGTTCGGCCGCACGAAGCGTGCGATCAAGGCGACCTACGTGTACCTGGCCATCAGCATCTTCGAGGTTCTCCTCGTAGTCTTCGGCGCCTTCATCCTGTACAACAGCACCGGCACGCTGGACCTGAGCCTGCTGGAGCCGGGAGCCCTAAGCGAGCAGGACATGCTCTTGCTGGCCCTGCTGTTCCTGTTCGGGTTCGGCACCAAGGCCGGCCTGCTGCCGCTGGGCATCGTCTGGCTGCCGCCCGCCCACTCAGAGGCGCCGCCACCCATCAGCGCCACGATGTCGGGCATCCTTGTGATGGCAAGCATCATCGCCATGATCAAGGCCGTCTACCCGTTCTACGCCATGTCCGACGTCGATACGCTGATCCTCATCATAGCCGGGCTTGGCCTGATAAACATGTTCGTCGGGATCATCGCGGCCCTTTTCTCGAAAGACCTGAAACGCCTGCTGGCATACAGCACGGTATCATCTATCGGCTATATTACCCTGGGTTTCGGCCTCGCCACGCCGGCGGCCGTCTATGGCTCGCTGTTCTACATAGCCAACCACATGCTTTACAAGGGATGCTTGTTCCTGATTGCCGGCGCGCTCATACTCCGGGTGAGCACCAGGCAGATCCCCAAAATGGGAGGCCTTATCAGGAAAATGCCACTGACGGCGCTGAGCTTCCTGATCGCAGCGCTGGCCATATCAGGAGTGCCGCTCCTGAACGGCTTTGCTGGTAAGGAACTCATTTACGAGGGGTCCGTAGAGGCGGGCTACCCGGTGCTCTTCACCCTGTTCGGGATCGAGTTCACCGTCTTCGCCATCCTGGGATGGATCGTGAGCATACTTACGTTCATCTGTTTCATCCGCGCGTTCTACGCGATATTCCTGGGCGAGCCAAAACCGGAGTCTGAAACAGCCAGTGACCCGCCTGCCGTCATGCTGGTGCCTATCCTCATCATGGCCGGGCTCTGCATTGTCATCGGCATCTATCCCGATCTGCTCTCGGGGGTGTTGCAGTCGGCTGCTGACACGCTGCTCGGACTTACCGGGCTCTGAAAACAGTCTTCGTGGGCCGGGCCGCCGTCTCGCGCGCGTGTACGGGAGATACCTTAGATGCTCACGAATTTTACTACCCAGGTATTGAAGATGGGTTTATTATTTCATCTTTAATACCTTGAGAATGCCAGCTAATATGGCCTCCGGCTTCGGCGGGCAGCCGGGTATTTTGACGTCTACTGGTATGATTTTGTCTACTGGGCCTGCTACCGAGTAGTTCTCGTCGTCGATGAACACGCCACAAGAACACCCGCATGCTCCCAACGCGATCACCCGCTTAGGCTCCGGTGTCTGAGCGTACACGCGCTCCAAAAACGGTTTTGTATGCAATGGCACCGGACCAGTCACCATAAGCACATCAGCATACCGAGGAGACGGCACCAACTTTACACCCAACCGCTCCAAATCATACCGAGGACCGAGACACGCCACCAGCTCAATATCGCAGCCCACACAACCCCCGGCGTGGGCATGATAAACCCACGGAGAACGCTTGATCGCGTTAATCGCACCCATCAAATCCACTTCCTCGGATGCGTACCCCACACCAAACTATACTTCTGACGACAGGAGATGCACGTAGTCAGATACTTCTCCATGTCTTTCCCGACCACCTCAGCCGTCTCGGGCTGCAAGTTAGCAAGAGCGCGATCATGCACCACGTGCAGGAACTTCTCCGTCACAGGCATAACCTCACCACAGACACTACAGCGTTGTAGCTTCAACGTTGTCTCCGTAGTAGGCGAAGTCTCGTCTCCATACCTGGACAGGTCGATCCTCGACAGCAGCTCTTGTTCGTCCTTCGGTGCCGGTTTGCCCTCAGAACTCAGGGACAACGCCTTTTCCGGGCATACGTCGGCGCATCGGCCGCAGAAAATACAGTTGAACCCGTCCACGATGACCGTACGGTCGCCATCGACATCGCTGATCCTAGTGGCACCGCTGGAGCACCGCTCGAAGCACGCGCCACAACCCGTACACTTTTCATCGTCTCTGACTGGCATTCCCCGGTATGTGTCAGCCAGGAAACCGTAAGCCTCATCCACCGTGACCGGCTTCCTAAACAGGTTAGCAGCAAGCTTGACAAAAGCGAGAAGCTGGCTCAAAGCACAAACCTCCACACAACCGCCCAGAGGAGAGAGATAACTCCAAGAGCCGTCGACACGGTGAACAGCCACCGGGTAGCCTGGTCGATACGGAACCGGGCAAACAATGCTTGAACCACGCCTAAAGCCACACTAACCACAAACACCCCTGCCAGGAACAACGCCCACGCGGAAACATCCGACAACCCCCAACCCTGAGGCGTCCAGAGGAACAAGTCTACGAACAACGCTGCGAGCGAGAACAACATAACAACCTTAGTAATCTCCAGCAAACCCAGTAGCTTGCCACTATACTCGGTAGTCAACCCGCCCACTATCTCTGACTCTGCCTCTGAAATATCGAAAGGCTTGACATGTAGCTTCGCCAGCATGGCGATAAAAAACGCGGCAGCAGCAAACGGGTTCAACAACAGGTTAGGACCCATCATATCCGTCACAGACAAAGACTCGTACCAGACAGCGAGGGCGAAACAACCCAAGATGATGGGTATTTCGTTGGCCAACATCAACTCGATCTCACGGACTCCGCCTAAAGCAGCGAACAACGACGCGCTCGCCGTACCACCGATAAAAATCGACATGATCACACCGATCAACAAATAAAAGATAACGACAAGACTAAACTCGTAGCCTATCGATACGCCAGCGACTGGTATGAACAACGGCAAAGCTATCGCAAAAAGAAACGCAAACACCGGACCCAGGACAAAGAACGGAGTAGACGTCGCAGGGACGAAAGTCTGCTTCGAGAGCAACTTCAAAATATCATACAAAGGCT
>JAEZKS010000114.1 GCA_023436075.1 Methanobacteriota archaeon | reverse complement strand
TATTGACCGTTGCTCCGGGCAGCACGATGACCACCGGCGGCTTAGATACGTTCGCAGGTATCCTCAGGAGCGCGTGAACTTCAGCCCCGAAGCTCTGGTAAGAAACGTTCTCAAGAGTCCATTCCGGCGTTGACTCGACAGGCTTCGAAGTGGCATCCACAGGCGGCCGCGCCTCGAACGTCAGCAGCCCGTTGCCATCGAGATGCCATGCCTGACGGGCAGTGCTGCCACTACCATTGAAAAAGATCAGGTAGGTAATGATAAGCACAACGGCCAGCGTCACCAGCGCTATGGCTGCGGTCAGCATCTGGTTTCGGCTTTTACGCTTGCGCTCTTCCATCTCCCGGGCATGCTTTTTCGACACGGCAATTAGATGGGCGCAATCAACAATAAGGCTTATGGATGAGCATTGGTACGGATGGCACAAAGGGAACGGCATTCTCGGACTGCCATACCAGGAAAACGTCGATAAGCTCTGCCATGGCTCCTTAAACGCGCGTGAGGCCGCGCTGCCGGGCCCTCATGGTTAGCCAGCCATCGTCGGCGACTCACTTTTCAATGATCGTCTCTTCGATCTTCATGCCGAAGTGTCTGCCGGTGCTCTCCAGCCGGGCAAGCACCAGGTCGCCTGCCTTTAAATTCGTGACTGCGATGGAGTTGCCGTCGGCCCCGACCAGCTTGATAGTCTCAGCGTTTTGCAGGATGGCAGTGATCTTCTGGCCGTCCGTTTCCGCCTCTATGTAGAGCAATGGGCGACGCTCAATCTTTACCCGGCCTATGGTCGCTTTCCGGGCTTCCCCCTCGCGGTTGACCACCAGCGCCGGGTCGCCGCTGGACAGCTCGGACAGGTAACGGGTCTTCTCTCCGACCAGAACGTATTCGTGCACTGCTCCGGCATTCACTCGGAACGGACGACTCGCCACATACGGGCTTTCCTCGGCCTCGGACTGCACGAGGAACATGCCGCCGGACTGGTTGCCGATCAGCATGCCTTCGCCGGGCGCCATCAGCGAGCAGGTGTCGATGCAGACGCGATCGCCTGTCCCGGCATCCTTTATCGTAGTGATCGTCACCGGCACCAGGGGGACGCTGGCCTGTTTCGCGGACACGGCCCGTGCGATCTCACGTATCTTCCCGGCGTCATCCGTGTCTACGAGGACGCCGTCGGCACCCTTCTCCAGCGTCTGCAGCGCGACAGAAGCCTCATCGATGTTCCTGGCTTTCATGATGATCTTCGCGCCACTGCCGCACATCTCGGCTATGAGGTTTTCCAGGGGGATCACTTTCCAGTCCTTGCCTTCGATGATCAGGTAATCGCAGATCCGGCCCAGCATGACGGCGAGCTTCTCGTACTCCTTGCCCTCCAGCCTGACGAAAGCTGCCACAGCTGCGCCGTTAGCCTTCAGCTTCTTCGCCGCTGCAACGTCCTCGGAGTCGTCGAGGCGCTTCGGAAGGAACAGCCTGCCATCGCCCTCTCCGCCCTGTCCCACGACGATGACATCGGGGTTTCCGTCTTTCGAGGCTACGGTGATCTTGCCCAGCTCCCGCACCCGGTCCACGTTCTCCGGTGCGACGAGGACAGCGTTCGCCGAGGATTCGAGGGCTGTCGTGACCTTGTCCTTGGCCTTGCCCCACGTTCGCTCGTCAGCGTCTACCCAGACCAGCTTGTCGCTCATTTCAGCTCACCGAGGGCATCCGTCGCCGTCCAGCCTTCGTGGACGATGCGGGCGATGGCCCTCGTCATCTTAGTAGGGGATTCGTGCTGAAAAACGTTTCTGCCAATGGCGACCCCTTTTGCCCCGGCATCCATTGCGCCGCCGACGGATTCCAGGACATCCCTATCCGATTTCATCTTCGGGCCGCCCGCTATGATGACCGGTACGGGACAACCCTTGACTACAGCCTTGAACGAGTCGGGATCGCCGGTGTAGTTGGTCTTGATGATGTCTGCGCCCAGCTCGGCGCCCGCTCGTGCCGCAAGCGCGACCACTTCGGGATCGTGCGGGTTCTTGATCGACTTGCCACGGGGGTACATCATGGCAAGCAATGGCATGCCCCATTCAGTACAGCTTTTCGCGGTCGAGCTCAGCACCTGGAGCTGGTCGCTCTCGGTCTCGCTGCCTATGTTAATATGGACACTGACCGCATCCGCACCCATCTTCAGAGCTTCCTCGACGCTGCAGACCTGCACCTTGTTGTTCGGGTCCGGGCCCATCTTTGTCGAGGCACTCATATGGATGATCAGGCCGATGTCCCGGCCGTAGCCACGATGCCCGTGAGGGACCATGCCTTTCTGCTGCAGCACTGCATTCGCGCCGCCTTCCGAGACTTTCTCGATCGTTTCTGCCAGGCCGACGATGCCCGGGATCGGGCCCTCGGATATCCCGTGGTCCAGCGGGATGATCAGGCTGTTGCCACTCTTCCGATCCTTGATCCGCTCCATGCGGATGCTCTTGCCGATGGTCATCAAAGATATCACCATGCTACTGTGAGACATAGTAGCACGGACAAGATGATAAATCTATCGGTTACAGACATGGAGAAGTCGAATGGCAGGGATGAACGCTACGGATACCATAAAAAATTCCGTTGTGCCAGGCTATATGCGAGACCGCAGGTCCATGCGCCGTTTATAACGCGGCAATAATTGGAAAATAGCACGCATATATTTTCGTTCGACATGTTTTGCCAAGACATGTGCTGATAAAATATAAAACAGTAGATTATATATGTCGTATTATGTCCGTGGCGATCCCGAACTTTTTCCAGAATCCCACGAAAGCCAGCCTGAACTACTTCGTGCTCATGCTGCTCAGGAGGGATCCCAAGCACGGGTATATGCTCATGCAGGACATCGAAAGACACACCGGCGGCCACTGGAAGCCGTCCCACTCGGCCATATACAAACTACTAAACGGCCTGGAGGCCGACGGTTACATTTCGTCGTGGGAAGAGAAAGACGGAGAGCGAGCACGAAGAGTTTATAAAATCTCCGAAACGGGCATAAAACTGCTGGAAGAGAGCGAGCGGGACTTCGAGTCCTTCATCAACGCATTCATTTCCTCCCTGCTGGAAGCAGAACGGGTCAACCCCGACCACCTGACCGTTCTGCTGACCAAAAAAGGCAAGGTGATGCTGAACGGGCTCGACCCCGACCAGCGCCACATGGCGCTGTTGAAGCTTAAGACATTCCTCGACGCGGAGATCGCCTGGATCAATAAAGAGCTGGATACTCTGGGCACGAACGTGACGCCGATGAGATAAAGCTGAAACATGCAGCCTGTGTTTTAGGACACGAAGGTTCACGAAGTGCACACGAAGGTACACTACGAGCTTTTTTAGGAAATGATGCTATGGAAGCCTCTCTGTTAACTGTCCTTAGTGTACCTTTGCGTGCACTTCATGAACCTTCGTGTCCAATGCTACCCTGTTATGTACAAAATCGAGTATCATTTCGGCCTGACCAGCATGAGCGTCACGACCGGCACACCGGGAAGCGTCTCTGAGTCGTAGTACGGAAGGACGAGAACGTCGCAGGGGAGCGGCGAGCCGGTGCGGGTGAACGCATAGTCCCAGATGCGGACCATGCTACTCCTGTGCGCGGTCCGAAGATCGCTGATCGCCTTTCGGTAAGACTCGACGAGCCATCCCTTGATCTTCATGATCACGTAGCCGTCGTCATTGAATGCGTTCAGCGCCTCCCGAGAAGCCTCGATCACGAAGTATGCCCGGCCAGTCCAGACGTCCTCGTAGAAAACATCGCAGGTGCGGTTGATCTGCCAGACAGGGATCTCCACGTTGCCGAAGCCGCTGAACACGTCCCGGAAAAAGCCAGACTTCTTTCGCTCTTTGTAGAGGCCGTAGACCTCGCTGGTGACATTCCGGAACACGGCCATATCCTGCGAACGGGCGATCTTGTCAAGCTCTTCGAGCACGTCGATCCTTGCCATTCTGACATCATCGGATACTGCGTCAGTTCCGGTAGAACGCATATTCAATGTCTCCTCATCACGGTGGACAGATTATTTCAACGGGACGTGTTCCGTCGTTCAGCCTCTTCGTCCCGGGCTTTCCGGTAGCACCGGAAGCAAAGCAGCTTATCGCCGAAATCATGAAAGCTGCAGCCATCTGTCTTCCCGCACTCGTCGCACATGACCATAACTATGTCCCCACCATCATACTCTTTAAAGTTTCGAATCAGGCAGTATTAACCTCGCAACTCAGCCCGGCACAGCCCTTCAATGGCGAACGGATCAGCCGGCAATTGCGGCCGATCCGTGTCAAAGACGGGGGAGGTCATAAGGCCACAATAGTGTGTCCAGGCGTTTCGCCCGGTCACTTCACCATTGTTAATTCACCATTATTCGCTTAAGTGCTACACTATCATATACTTAAGCGTTATGAAAATGTACAAACTATATTCCATTGACTTTTGTTGCTGGTAGAGTGGCCTGCACTGTCAACAAGAGATCCCTACGGCTCGGGGAGGACTGTGCGACGGTTTTTCATGCATGGCTGC
>JAEZKS010000112.1 GCA_023436075.1 Methanobacteriota archaeon | reverse complement strand
GCTGTAACCATGCCCCGGGCGAACTGCTCGTCGTACGGACGCCGGAAGCCCAGCCTAGCGAGCGATTCCTTGAAGTTGCGCCCGTCCATGCGCATGATCACGGGTGGCGCTGCTCTGATTCCGCTGAATACCTCCTTTCTTTTCATGACATCGACCGTGGGCCTGTTCCCAAAGCTTATTAAACGGGAAAGCTATATTATGTTTTTTCCATCAGAGGATGCGAACGATGACCATCATCAGGCTTCCGACTTTTGACAAGCGGGTCTGGATACTCTGCGCCGGCATGGCGCTGAACCAGTTCGGCATGTCGATCGTGATGCCGTTCATCTCGATCTACCTCTTCGTCCACGAGGGCACGCCGGCGACTCTGGTGGGCTTCGCCATGTTCTTCTCCACCTTCGTCGGGGCGGTGTTCCAGCTAATCGGCGGCGAGGCCTGCGACCGTCTCGGTCGGCGGGCGGTGCTCGTCAGCGGGCTGATGCTGCTCATCGTCAGCTTCCTCCTGCTGGGCTGGTCGGTGAGCATTCACGCGCCATACCTCTATTACCTGGTCTTCCTGACACTAACCCGGGTAGCCGTCGGCATCTTCAAGCCCATACCTAACGTGATCGCGGCGGACATCGTGCCGCCGGGGCAGCGGATGGAGGCCTTCGGGCTCCTGCGTGTCGCGACCAACATCGGCTTTGCTACCGGCCCTATGATCGGCGGACTGATGGCGCTATTGTCTTATTCGTCCATGTTCTACCTGACGGCAGTCACCAGTACCTGTTACCTTATCATCGTATTGCGATACATCGGAGACACGCGCACCTGCAAGCTGGAAAGAGGGCAGGCGCAGAGCATCGGCACCATACTTGCCGATCGGCCGTTCATGGCCCTATCTGTCCTTACCTTCGCAGTCGCCATAGTCTATTCCCAGATGTACTCGCCCATGTCCATGTACGCTGGTCTCCGGGGACTGACCGAGCCTGAGGTAGGCATGCTGTTCGCGATCAACGGGCTGATGGTGGTACTGGCCCAGTATTTTGTCACACGAGTCACTGACCGGTACAGGATGACACTTTCCATGGGATTCGGCACGCTGCTGTACGCGCTCGGCTTCAGCCTTGCCGCCGTATCCGGCAACTTCGTCATGCTGGCGATCTGCATCTTCATCATAACGCTGGGAGAATTATGCTACCAGCCGTCGTTGATCACCCTGACCGTCAACATGTCAGGTCGGGAAAGCCAGGGACGGTACCAGGGATTCTCCGGGCTGATGAACACGCTCGGGTTTGCCATCGGGCCGCTAATCGGCGGTTTCCTGCTGGACTACTTCCGGGGCAGCCCGTGGATCGTGTGGGTGGTAGTCGGCTTAACAGGCATAGTGTGCGCCGCAGGGTTCGTTTACCTGAGAAAGATAGTGCCGCCGGAAAAGAACACGGCCATGATAGTCGAGATGTAAAGGAACGAAAAGAAAAGATGAAAAGAGGGCGTTGTGATTTACTGCCCCTCGGCCGGCTCGTCGATGCCGCTGCCGCCGGAGGTGCGCCCGGAGCCCCAGAGTTCGATAGGCTGGTGCTTTATGATCACTATGTCCTTCGCCGCGGTGACGATCCGGTAGGGCACCAGTATGGTCCTGGACTCAATCGTGAACAGGTCCTTGTTGTAATTTGAAAGCGCGAGCATCGAAATCCGCCGCTCTGACGCGTCGATCTGGATGTCAGCCACCTTGCCCGCGTAAACACCCTTGTCCGTGTAGACGTTCAGGTCAAATAAAGACGTTATGTCGTCGATCATCACGAAACCTCTTAAATATTTCACTCATCTATTGCACTACTTTCTTTTATTTTTTGTGCTATACTGATATATACTTTGTTAGATAATAAACGAACATGAAGTCCTCGCTGAAGATCGGTAGTGTGCTCGGCATACCCATTCAGCTTCACATCACCTTTCTGCTCATTCTTCCCTTCATTGCCTACGTGCTGGCCGTCGGGCCTACCGGAGCGCCATACCCGTTCGGCCCGCTCGGCTTCTCGGCACTCAGAGGCCAGCCCTGGCTCCAGTTCGGCCTCGGGACGCTGGCCGCTATCCTCCTGTTCGCCTGCGTGCTCGTCCACGAGGTGGCCCATTCCTACATTGCAAAGAGGAACGGCCTGAAGATCAAGGATATCACGCTGTACCTGTTCGGCGGAGTGTCCGCCATGGAGGAAGTTCCGCGTAATCCTGCGGTGGAACTGGTGATGGCGCTGGCAGGGCCACTGACCAGCATCGCCATAGGCATCCTGTTCGGCGCGCTGTGGTTCGGAATGCCGCAATTGTTATGGAGCAACGACGTGATCGGACCCCTGGTGTACTTGATGTTCTACCTGAACCTCGCGCTGGGCATCTTTAACATCCTGCCCGCATTCCCCATGGACGGCGGCCGGGTGTTTCGCGCGCTGCTCGCCATGCGCATGCCGTACATCGACGCCACCCGGGTCGCCGTGGGAATCGGCAAGCTGTTCGCGTATATGATGGGCATCCTGGGACTGTTCATGGGGTTAAACGGGATATGGTTTATCATCATAGCGTTTTTCATATACATAGCCGCAGGCGAGGAAGAGCGTGCCACGGTCACCTCGATGGTACTGGAGGGCGTCAGGGTCAGGGACATCATGACGAAGGACGTGGTGACGGTCGACGCCGGCGCCAGCGCGGCGGACGCGCTGAAGCTCATGTTCGAGAAGAAGCACCTCGGATATCCGGTCGTCGAGGGCGGACACGTGGCCGGCATGGTGACGCTGAGCGACGTGACGAAGGTCCCGGAAGACCGCCGCGCCGCCACTCCGGTCGGGGACATCATGACCAGAAACATTATCACCCTGAAGCCTGATGATGAAGCATCTACGGCGCTGCAGCGACTGTCGCAGTACCGGATCGGCAGGCTCCTGGTGATGGATGGCAGCCGCATCGCCGGCATCATCTCGCGCTCCGACCTCATGAAGGACCTCGAGCTATATGGCGCTGTAAAAGAACACAGGTAAAATACGGTCGTGAAACATTGACAGACGATAAAGGCCAGCAGCCCGAAGCATCGGCCAGCCCCGGCGCCACCGCCTCGGTCAGCTTCAACGTGACCGTCGGCACGCCTATTTCGCCGAACCCGAAGGACAACGTCATTCTGGTAGGCACCGCTCACGTGTCTGAAAAGAGCATCCGCGAGGTCGAGGAGGCAATCGACCGCTATCAGCCGGATGTAGTCGCTGTCGAGCTGGACGAGCGACGGTTCAGGGCGCTGCAGCAACCCGAGGCCGAAAAGAAGGACATCCAGATCAAAGAGCTTCTCAAAGGCAACAACCTGTTCGTGTTCATGCTACAGTGGCTGCTGGCCTACGTCCAGCGCAAAGTCGGCATGGAGGCCGGCGTCAAGCCCGGAGCCGAGATGATGGCAGCTATCGAGGCAGCGAGACGCCGGAACATGGCCGTGGCGCTCATCGACCGGGACATCGGCATCACCCTCAACCGCGTCTGGCACAAGATGTCACTCCGGGAGAAGTTCCGCATCATCTCCTCGCTGTTGCTCGCTACGCTTGGCTTCGGCAAAGAGCAGATCGACCTGGACAAGATCACCCAGGAAGACGTGGTCGAAGAACTGCTTGGCGAGCTGAAACACTTCGCGCCGTCGATGGCCACCGTCCTGGTGGACGAGCGAAACGCATATCTCGCACACCACCTGCTCGAGATCGGGAAGACGAAGCGAGTGCTCGCAGTGATCGGCGCCGGCCACCGGGAAGGCATAAAAGATTACATGGAGCACCCTGAAAAGATACCGCCGATGAGCACGCTTGTGGAAGTGCCGAAGAAGCGGAAGATTCCGCTGCTGAAGATA
Organism: Methanobacteriota archaeon; assembly: GCA_023436075.1. Lineage (GTDB taxonomy): Archaea > Halobacteriota > Methanocellia > Methanocellales > Methanocellaceae > Methanocella_A. The sequence goes on along the minus strand of JAEZKS010000112.1, from coordinate 3,703 downwards.
TTCAGCGCGCTGATCGTGCTGTCGGTTGTCGCCATCTTCGGCCTGATGATCGTGGGCGGCACGCCGCTCGTGGAAATCGCCAAGGCCGCGCTCATCCTGTTCGTCGTCCAGGGGATCGTCTCGGCCCTGTTAGTCGCGCTGGTCGGCGGCCACTGGAAGTCGATCATTACCGCATTCGCGCTGGCCTGGTACGCGTTCCTCAGCCCGTTCGTCGCGATCGGGTGGCTGGCTGGCGTCGTTGAGGCAACCCAGCGCCCGCCCACAATGGAGGACCTGAACACACTACTGGGCAAAGACGACGACAGCATGCTGGACACGATCCGGGGGATGTTCAGGAACCGGCTAATGAAAGCGCTCATCGTCGCCGCTGTGGCCAACGTCGGCAGCATGCTGGGCACGGTCCTGGGCGCTTATCTGCTGACTACCTACATCGATCCTAACACGATGCAGGCGCTGCAAAGTGGTCTGGCCAACGGCTGGAACATGTTCATGGGATGGCTCTGAAGGCCTTCCCGTTCCTTTTTGCTATCGCGGATGTACGATATTATTACTCACTCTAGCCCGGGCACCTGCTCTAGCCCTCTGTTTGGGCTTTCTTCGTTTTAACACTAAAACACTAAATTTTTTATATTTCCACTAAGTCCACTAAAGCATCTAAGCTTAAAACACTAATAAGATCACTAAAGCCACTAAACCACCAACGATGGCGTCCGTTCGCATAGACTATCATAACTGGCGACGTCTCAATCGCTTGTACAACAACAAAATTACCATGTCAGCGTTGGTGCTTTCGTGCCCTTCGTGACCTTATTCGTGTCTTAAGCTTGGTGACATTCGTGGCTTTAGTGACCTTGAAATTCGTGGGCTTCGTGAATTTCGTGCCTTTAGTGGAATATAAAAAAGGTTCGTGTTTTAGTGCTGAAACGACAGGAAAGAAAAAAGTTACCTCGCCTGTGGCTGTGCCCGGATCTTTCTCGACGCTGTCTCGATGGCCGTCGCCACACTGTTCGACGGCATGATGGTCGCCACGGGGACGCGCACGATTTTCTCGATAGTGTAGCTCACGATCGGCGCGCACACGAGCGCCTGTGCCCCGTCCCGCTCTGCACGGACCGCTGCTACGATAGCGTCCTCCATGTTCATGGCAGAGTATTCTCGCACCACGACGCGCCGCCCATCGATGATAGTCTCTCGCTCGCTGATCCGGTCCAGTACGGGCCGGGCGGCGATCACGGCGATGAACTTCTCCTTGCTCAGCCCCTCGATGTCACGCACCGCATTCACGATATCGCGCAGCGTATTCAGGTTCGGGTCGCGGTCGCCGCTCAATATTTTATACAAAGTGCTCTGGGAGATCCGCGAGCGCTCGCCGAACTCAGTGATGCTCAGTCCCAGGTCCTTCTTGATCACTTTATCCATGACCCGCCGGAACTCTTCGTCCGACTGGAAGGCTGCCATGGCAATATCGTCTGCAAGTGTCATCCAGCTTACGCCTCATTGTATAATTCGCGTTGTAATATTAGTACTTTTAGGTCAACCAATCCCTTAAAACGGAAAAATATATGTGAATATGCAGTAGTCTAACCAGTAAGAAAAAAAGCGGATGACTGTATATGGCTTTCGACGAATTACTTGACAAGGTGAACGAGGACAAGATCTCCCGCAGGGGAGTAATCAAGATCGGCATCGGCCTGGGCATCGGCATCGCCGGCGCATCTCTCGCAGGCTGCGCGAGCCCGACTGCGACGCCGCTGCCGTCGGCAACGCCGGGACCGGTGCTGAAGAGCCCGTCCAACGTCGGCTACCTCCCCAGCGACCACCACGCGGCGCTCATGATTGCCAACTACAAGGGCGCGGATGGTAAGAGCGAGAGCATCTTTGAGAAGCACGGCCTGACTGTCGCCGGCACGAGCATCAACACCGGCCCGGCCATCATGCAGCAGCTTGCAGGCGGCCAGATCGACATCGGCCTTGCAGGCGTCGTGCCCGCGATCTCTACCATCGACAACGACCCGACCGTCAAGATCGTGGCCGCAGTCCAGAGCAACGGCTCGGGCATCATCGTCGGCAAGAACTCCGGCATCAAGACGGTCGCCGACCTCAAGGGCAGGAAGATCGCCATACCGAGCGCTGGCTCTATTCAGGACATCATGCTCCAGCAACTGTTAAAGAATAACAACATCAGCAAAGACGACGTCACTATCTCGGCGGTAGCCGTGGGCAACCAGATCGGCGCTATCCAGGCAGGCAGCATCGACGCGGCCATCACGTGGGAGCCGTTCGTCAGCACCGCCGTCGTCAACGGCGCGGCCGATGTGCTGGTCCGCTCTGAGGATATCTGGCCGAACCATCCATGCTGCTGCATCACCACGACTACGAACATGATCAACAACTATCCGGACACGCTGACGGCATTCTTCGAGGCGATCAAAGAGGCGAACGATTTCATCAGAACAAACGCCGCTGATGCATCCAGGATCGTGGCTTCGTCCATCTCGGGCGACTCAGAGGCCATAGAGGCCATGGCCATGCCCTATGTCTCGTTCATCGTCAAGCCGGACGAGACATTCCTGAGTGGCACGGAGACCTACGCCGCGACCATGAAGACACTGGGCACTATTAAAAACAGTCACACGCGCAGCGATCTCTTTGACCTGACGTTGATCAACAAGGTCGCATAGACGCCTGAATGTTTGACCGGACACGGCAAAGCCTTCGGGCTTTGCCCAACAAATTTATTTTCTATCAGATTCATTAGATGTCCATGCTCCCGCTGCGCAAGTTACTGATGCAGGTCTCTGGCATCCTGTTTGTCATCCTCATCTGGGAAATCGCCACGGGCGTGCTCCACCTGTTCAAGCCGATCATCCTGCCCTCCCCGGACAGCGTTTTAATGGCGGCGATTGACCTTGCGCAGACAGGACAACTCTTCGAAGATGCCGGCTGGAGCCTTCTGCGAGTACTGCTCGGCTTCATCGTGGCGGCGCTGGTCGCGATCCCGGTGGGAGTGGTCATGGGCTGGTCTCGCATCGCATCGTACGTGGTCGACCCGGTGGTCGAAATCCTGCGGCCTATCCCACCCATCGCATGGATCGGGCTGGCTATCCTCTGGTTCGGCCTCGGCCTGAACTCGGCCGTTTTCCTCGTATTTATCGGGGCATTTTTCCCCATCCTGCTGAACACAGTATCGGGCGTGCGCAACGTGGACAAGAAGCTCATCGAGGTAGCGTATACCTTCGGCGCCCGTGACTTCAACATCCTGCGGAAGGTGGTCATGCCAGCAGCGCTTCCAACGATCTACACTGGCCTGCGCGTGGGCATGGGCATCGGCTGGATGTGCGTGGTCGCCGCTGAGATGATCAATCCCCAGCACGGCCTGGGCGACCTGATCCTGACATCGTCGAGCTTCCTCCGCACAGATCGGGTCATGGTCGGCATGATCTCGATCGGCATCCTCGGCCTCATCATCAACATGCTCTTCCAGCTTGTCGGCGACCGTATCTTCGCCTGGCAGAAAGGCATCAGCAAGGGAGGCATGGAATGACCGCCGACATCATTGTCAGGCACGTAAGCAAGTCCTTCGGCGCCAACAGCAAGCAGCTTACTGCCGTGGATGACGTCTCCTTCGGCGTCAGGGACGCCGAGATCATGTGCATAGTCGGTCCGTCCGGCTGCGGCAAGTCCACGCTGCTCCGCATGATCG
>JAEZKS010000094.1 GCA_023436075.1 Methanobacteriota archaeon | reverse complement strand
CACATGTCTGCCGCAGCGGGTCATTAGCCGAGGTCTCGTTGACGTGGGCCTGTGCAAACGCGGCAATTTCGGGACTGGCACTGTCGATCAGTTTAACGATGTCAGTCGAAGGTGTGCCTGTATCGGGTGCAGGGGTCGGCGATGGCGTCGGAGCTTCGGTCGGAGTGACCGTAGGCACGGGTGTAGGCGATGCGCCCTTGAGCATCGATCGCAGCCCGTCGTAGGCGCCGGGCTTCACTATGTATACGCCGACCGCAGAAGCGGCGAGTAAAACGATGACGATAACGGCGATGGCCAGTGGCCACTTCAGGGAGCGCTTTTTCGAAGCCTTTGCAGGTGATTTTGCAGGCGAAGGTTTCTCAGGCTTCTCTGGCTCCTTCCCCGGCTCCGTCGCGATGGCATCTTCCGCCTGCGCTACGGGCGGATGAAGAATATCGACCTTCGGAGAGAAAACGGCGTGTATCGCGCTTGCCGCCTCTGCGCTTTTCACGTGCTCCGCCGGCGCGGGAACGGGAATCTCAGCTATGGGCTCCTGCGATTTTTCATTCGGCACAGGCTCCATGATGGGCGCAGCCTTTTCAGACGCTACCGGGTCTTGCGGCACTTCTGCCGGCTCTTCTGGAAGAGCCTCCTGGACAGGCTCAGGCTTGACAAAAACGTCAACAGGGAGCGATGCATCTGGCCGCGGAGAAGCGTTGACCAGCCGCGAGATCGACTTATCTCGCGCGTCCTTCCCTGCGAAAGATATCTGTGGTACCTGAGGATCAAGCTCGACGTAGTACTTCACGTCGCCGCCGATGGCGGTAACGACCGGATAGTACAGCCGCCCCAGCGAGTCCTTGTAGAGCACCTTCTCATCGCAGTCGATGGCACCCTCGTAGAAGAATTCGCTGCCGTCGCTGCCTGCGAGACGAAAGGCCTCCAGTCCGTTCTTCTTGTAAATTTTAGGCTCGAACAATGGCATCCCCTGTAATCGGAAGTAGAGTAATATCTGCCGGCGAACTATTTTACTCTTGTTCTCACTGCGGATAAAATAACAAATAAAAAGTCCTGTGATGCGCGTTTAATGCGCATACAGATTGCCGTAAGGCCGGTGTGACTTCGGCACGAGCTTTATGAATTTGCTGCTCATGATCTCATCATACTTGCAGCCGAAGTAGGCACAATATTCTTTGATCAGCCCGGACAGCAGCGTTTTATCGGCCTCATCGAGTTCCAGCTTCTTGACTTCGCGCCCGAGAAGGCGATCCTCTATGTCGCCACGGACGTAGATCGCGCCACCGTGCATGCCTGTGCCCACGTAGTCGCCCGCGATCGGGCCCCCGTCATTGCCCAGGCCAAGCAGTACCATCACGCCGCCGGCCATGTACTCGCCGAAGAAGTTGCTGGCCATACCGCCGATGACAATGTACGGCACGTTGTCCTTGAAGGACTTCATGTGGATGCCGACACGGTAGCCGACGCTGTCGCGGATGAAGATCTTGCCGCCCCGCATGGCGTAGCCAATCACGTCGCCTGCGTGGCCATGGATGATCACCTTGCCGGCGTTCATCGTGTTGCCGATGCTGTCCTGGCCGTTGGCGTGCACCTCGATCTCAGGGCCATTCATGAATGCGGCCATGTCGTTGCCCGGCACGCCGTAGATGTCTATCTTCACGTCGCCCTTCAGGCCATCTCCTATGAACTTCTGTCCGCAGATGTTGAAAAGCTCGATATGTTTTTCGCCCTTTTCTACGAGTTCATAAATGCGCTCATTCAGGTCCTTATACAGGACATCGGTAGCGTCGATCTTCGTCATGTTACCGCCCTGCCGGCTTGATGCCCAGGATTTCCAGTGTCTTCTCGTCCAGCCCGACGCCGCGCAGCCGCTCTCTGCTGCCACGCAGGCTTTCGATGGCGTTCACGCCCAGCGCGCCCAGCACTTCCTGGGTCTCGTGGTTCCAGCCGTTGATCAGGTTGGTGAGCCTCTGCGCACCCTCCTCCGGGTTGAGCCGGGAGGTCAGGCGCGGGTTCTGGGTAGCGATGCCCCAGGAGCAGCGGTTGGTGTTGCACTTCTGGCAAATCCGGCAGCCCAGCGCGACCAGCGCGCTCGTGCCTACCATGACGGCGTCGGCGCCCAGCGCGATCGCCTTTATCACGTCTGAGCTCTGGCGTATGCCACCGCCGCAGATGATGGAAGCCTGGTTGCGGATGCCCTCCTGGCGCAGCCGGTCGTCGACCGCGGCCAGCGCCAGCTCGATGGGTATGCCCACGTTATCCCTGATGACCAGCGGCGCGGCGCCCGTGCCGCCCCGGAAGCCGTCGATAGAGACGAAATCGGCGCCGGCCCGGACGATGCCGCTGCTGATCGCAGCAATGTTGTGGACCGCCGCCACCTTGACGCCGACAGGCTTCTTGTAGCGGGTAGCCTCCTTGAGCGCATGGATTAGTTGCGACAGGTCCTCGATCGAGTAGATGTCATGATGAGGCGCGGGGGATAATGCATCCGAGCCTGCCGGGATCATCCGGGTCCGGGACACGTCCTCGCTGACCTTCTCTCCAGGCAGGTGGCCGCCGATGCCTGGCTTGGCACCCTGACCGACCTTGATCTCGATGGCAGCCCCGGCATTCAGGTATTCCGCATGGACGCCGAACCGGCCGGAGGCACACTGGACGATGACATTGTTGCCATACTTGTAAAAGTCCTTGTGCAGGCCGCCTTCGCCGGTGTTCATGAGCACGCCGGTCCGTTCGGCAGCCATCATCAGCGACTTGTGGACGTTGTGGCTGACTGCGCCGTAGGACATGCCGCCGAACACGAGTGGGAAGTCCAGCTTCAGGTTTGGTGCGATCTGCGTCTTGAGCTTCATGATGCCGTCATCGAAGTCGAACTCGAGACGATCTGGCTTGCGGCCAATATACGTCCGCAACTCCATCGGCTCACGCAGAGGGTCGATGGACGGGTTGGTGACCTGACACGCGTCGATGAGTATGTGATCCCACAGGACCGGGAAGTCCTTGTCGCAGCCCATGGCGCCAAGCAATATGCCGCCCGTTTCGGCCTGCTTCAGGATGTTCTTCCGGTGCGAGGCGCCGAAGTTCGCGTTTGCCCGGTAGGCCAGCGAATTATCCCTCACGCGGATCGCGCCTTTCGGGCAGAAGGTAACACATCGGTGGCACGCCACGCATTTCGAGTCATCTGCGATAATGGAGTTGTATTCCTTGCTGTACGTCAGCGCATCGAAACCGCACTCTGTCGTGCAGCGCTTGCAGCGTACGCACTTGCGCTCGTCGATATCGACAATGAACTCTGGAGGCACCTGGGTGACCATTACTCCACCCCCTCGTCGAGCAGTCCGATTACCGGCACACCCGCCTTCGGCGCCCAGACTTTATCGGGCTCCGGCTCAATGATGCGGATACCTGCTTCTTCCGATGACATGTACAGGAAATCGCCCTTCTCGGCGGCAATCATCGGGCGCAGCTTGATGCGGTCGTTCAGGCCGACCATGCCTCCGTTGAACCCGACCAGGATGGAGAACGGGCCGTTCATCAGCGCGCTGCCGTACACCGACCGGATGGCCGCATAGGCTTTACGCTGCTGCTCGGGCATGGCATCTATGTCCTTCCAGAACGGCGGCGCCAGCGCTGCCGTGGCGACCTCGATGGGCAGCTTATGCCGCCTTACCAGCAGATCGAACAGATAGGCGATTACCTCCGTATCCGTCATCAGCTCCATGCGGTAGCCGAACATCTCGAGGTAGCGCTTGTTGATGCCGTAGGACGAGATCTCGCCGTTGTGCACGACAGACCAGTCCAGCAGCGCCATCGGGTGCGCCCCGCCCCACCAGCCAGGAGTATTGGTCGGGAACCGGCCATGCGATGTCCAGAGGTAGGCGTTGTAGTCTTCGAGCTTGAAGAAGTGAGCGATGTCTTCAGGATATCCGACGCCCTTGAAACCGCCCATATTCTTGCCGCTGGACGAGATGAACGCGCCGGCGATGTTCGAGTTGACGTACATGACTTGCCGGACGACGTAGTCTTCCTCGGCGCCAGGGCCCTCTTCGAGCTTGCCCTCAGCGACCTTGACAAAGTAGCGCCACAGAAGGGGTGGCTTGTGGATTCCATCGACCTTCGTCGTGGGGATCTTCTCGTCGTGCTCGACGATGAAGTGCTGGTTGACGTAGCTTTCGAACTGTTCCTTGCTCTCTTCGTCGTCCAGCATCAGGTGAAAGGCATAATGGTCCTTGTATTTAGGGTAAATGCCGTAGGCTGCGAACCCACCACCCAGGCCATTGGACCGGTCATGCATGAGCTTGATCGACTTGATGATATTGCGGCCATCAATGCGCTTGCCTTTCTTGTTCATGATGCCGGAGATGGCACACCCCGACGGTATGTGCTCAAGATCGCGCTGGCACTTCATGCGTAACCTGCTCCTCTGAATGGCGTGACGGGTACTGGTGCGTTCATATTGTTTTCAACTCGCTTCCGGCATGGACTATATAAACGTTGATAGTAGGCAACTTTATGCTCCGTATGAATATTTAAACTTTGCTAACTGATGACATCCCCTGTTTCGGGTAACGCCAGGCA
>JAEZKS010000075.1 GCA_023436075.1 Methanobacteriota archaeon | reverse complement strand
GAGCATGGGGCTGTAATGGGCATCTTCGGCACACTCTTCGGCAAAATGCAGCCGATGAAGCTGGACAACCTGTTCGTGCTGCCGAACGTCAGCATCGACATGGAGAAGGCCGGAATGGTATACGCAGGAAAGTCCGGCGTGTGCTTCAAAGCGTCGGACATCAAGGAATTCCTGGAAGTTCTCGACCAGGTCAGGGCGATCCTGAAAGGCGCCAGCTCAAAGTTCGACGTCATGCGGGACGAGTATGGCTATACGTGGATCGTGATAAGCGGGGACATTCCGACCGCGGTAGCTTCCATCGACCTGGTCTACGAAACGCTGAAGGAGGCAGGCTACGAGCGCCGCATCCTGTGCGCCGCCTTCGAGTTCAGTAAAGATGAAAAGGCGGTCTACTGGATATACAACAGGCAGGGCAAGTTCTATCCGTTCGCCCCGACAGGGAAAGAGCGGGACGTGGTGCTGGAGATGAAGCTCAAGATGCTGGCCCCGGAGGAAATGCCGGTAGAGGCAGAGCTCAGCCAGTGGTACCCGCTATGGGACCTGCCATTCCACTCGCCGGGGCGATCGTGATCAGTGAGATACCAGCTGCGTTTTCAGGTTTTCGAGCTCCTTTTTGATCGCTGCTTCATTGTGTACCCGGGCAAGCTCCTGGTCGATATGGTCACGGTTGTCCATGACGTCCACCAGCGTGCCTTTCTGCACGAGTTCGTCCAGCGCCTCGCTGCGGGCCTGCATCTGGTCCATCTGCTCTTCCGCCCGCTGCATCGCATTGCCCACATCGGACATTTCCTTGCCCAGTCCGGTCGCCGCCTCATTGATCCGTACCTTCGCTTCGGCGGCAGAGTACTTCGCTTTTATGACTTCCTTCTCCGCCTTGAATGACGCGATCTTCGTCCTGAGCTGCTGCTCCATGTCTGAAAGCCGGTCCTGCTCACGCTGGAGGCCGGCGATCTGCGGCTCCAGCGCACTAACTTGGCTCTGCATGTCTATTCGGCGCTGCAACGCGATGGTCGCCAGATCGTCCCGGCCGGCGGCCACGGCGCTTTTTGCGTCGCTTTCCAGCTTACGCGCATTCTCTTCGAGCTTCGATTTCTGTATCTCCAGCATCTTTTTGGAAGTCGCCACGTCAGTGAGGCCTTTCCGCACCTGTCGGTTCAAGTCTAGCTGCCGCTCGTAAGAATAGTCCAGTGTTTCTGCCGGATTCTCCATTGTGCCCAGTATCCGGCTGATCTTCGCCTTTAACCACGTCATGAACCTCTGCCAAAGTCCCATCTTCTCCCCCGAAGAAATTTCCACTCATTTTTTAATAACTGTTTGGACGCGAAAAGCGGAACAACACAGAGATCAGCCGGGCGGCGGCCTCGCATCACGATCACTGCAGCGGTGTCGGCGCCAGATCTCTGATCGTAGCCGCTCGATGTCAGATTTCACCGCCTCATTGCCCTGCATCCGGTACAGTCTGTACCCGGAGACGCCATCTTGCCAGGACAGAACATCGAACAAACCGCAACATGTCATCTCATCCAGCGCCTCGCTGCGCGCCTGGAGCTTCCGGGTCAGGTCACTCGCCACTATCATCGCGGAACTGACGCTGCCCATTTCCCGGTACAAGCCGGCCATGGCATCCCTGATGTGCACTCCGGCGCACGCCGCCGTGTACCTGGCCTTTATCGCTTCCTTTTGCACACAGAATAACTCGATCCTTTCCCATATCACGCGGACCATGTCCGCGAGCTGGTTTTGTTCGGCATGAAGCAACGCGATCTCTCCGTCGAGCAGCTCCAGATCGCCCTCGATCTGTATCTTGCTTCGCAGAGTGGCCTCTGCCAGATCTTCTCGCCGGTCTAAGACCGCGTCGCAGGCATTGCGTCCCAGCCGGGCTATCCGGCATTCGAGCATGTCTCTCTTCACCTCAAGACGCTTGCGGGCGACGATAATTCCGGCGATACTGCTCTTGATCTTCTGGCCCAGCTCAAGCTGCCGCCGATATGAGTAATCCAGCGCTTCACCCGGATCATCGATCCTGTCGATCAGCCTGATGAGCCTGCTGACCTTCATTTCTACGATACTGATCAGTCTGCCGAACAGTCCCATCTCTTCCCTCCGAGGAACGGTTCACCCGCCCGTATAAACGGTCTGCGCTATAAAAAACCGGAAAGCACTACAACATGCATCATCCGGGCACCCGGCTACGCAGGCATTCCAGCGCATAAAATCCGATCCTGCGGCGATGCTCGGGAGAGAAGTAGCCATTGCGGGACATACGCAGCAGCGAGTTAGCCATGTAGAGAGGGTTCCGGGCAGTCAGCCGGTTAAACGTGCCCTTCCAGTCGCTGAAATTTCCAGCATATTTCCTGTAGAGGCGACCTATGCAAGGATCGGCGTCGTAAGGATTCGATCTCGCGCTCAAAGCTGCGGCAAACAGCTCTCCGGCCATCATGCCGAGGTCGTAGGCCGGGTCCCGGTATTTGCTCCTCTCCAGGTCGATGACGAACAGCCGGTCGCCGTCGCAGATGAAGTTGGCCGGAGTAGCGTCGCCGTGAGTGAGCGAGCTCGTGGCATGGCGTATCGCTGGACTGCCGCACCACCTGCGGGACAGCGACAGGGCTTCTCGCATGTCCCCGTGGCTCAGGCCGCCTGCCTGCCAGGACTGTATCGCATGACGATCCAGCTCCTTCCGCATGGAAGAAGCGTTCACGCGCTGCCCTGTCGCAGTTTTCCGATGAAGACGGGCGAAGAATCCTGCGAGCAGGTCGAGCTTTTTGTCCAGGCGGCCGGCGCCGCCGGCCAGTTCCCGGTGCAGATGATGATCCAGAGAGACGCCCTTTGCTTTCTCTTCCACGAAGAATAGCGCTTTCCTGTCCCGGCAAACCGGTCTGACTACCCGCCAGTGATGGTCTCCGATGCCGATCTCACTTACGCGCTTCAGAGAGTCGTACTCATTGTCCAGGTAGCGCTCCAGACTGGATGCCCGGGCATGGCGCTGCGCGAAAGACTTGAGGATAAACTCGCTGCCGCTTCTGTTATCCGTCAGGACAAACACGTCATGCGAAGCGCTGATCCTGCGAAGGATGAAAACTGAGTGACGACTGATGTTCATGGCTGATGCACAATGCCGGTCAGTCAGGTGACGATAAAGGCGGGAGCTTTTACTAAGTCGCCCCGATCGGATCTCAATGCCCGCCATGCTATTTCAGCTCCTCCAGCACAGGGAACAGCTCGTCCATGCGGCTGATCGTATAGTGCGGCCGGGCTACTGAGGTGTCCTTGTTTCCATAGCGAGTCATGATCAGCACGCTCTTCAGTCCGGCATCGTTGGCTCCCCGGACGTCCCGCCCGGTATCATTGCCGATGTAAATGGCTTCGGAAGGACTGACGTCCAGCCGCCGCAGGCATTCGTTAAACAGTCGTACATCAGGCTTACGATACCCAAACTCAGCGGAGACGATGATCGCGTCGAAGAACGAGTGGATGCCCAGCATTTTCAGCTCCGGGTAGGCGTGGTCCACCTGTGCGTCGGAGACTATACCGAGCCGGTAGCGCTTTCTCAGATCGGCGAAGGCGGCGTAGACGCCGCTGAACAGCTTGATCTTTCGCACCGCGAGGGATCGCTGCAGGCGCACGATGTCGCTGACAACGGTAGACGTGTTGATATCCGGCCCCGTATATGCGTACTGGTTCTCGTACAATATCTCGTACCATATCCGCCGGTAGTCGTTCTCTGGATACGGCTCGTGACTGTACCTTTTCTGCAGCGCCTTTTTCTCGAAGAAGAACCATCGCAGCTCTTCGGGTGACAGGTATATCCCCTGGTACTTCAGGTAGGCGGCTAGCCGCTCGTAAAGATCGAGGTCATCCTCCCTCGTCTTGATGTCGATCAGCGTCGTGTAGATGTCGGACAGGACCGCCCGGATCACCAAGAGGCATCCCCCATGCCCGAAGGCACGTGCATGGGCACGCTCCGCTCTACCAGCCGGCCGGTCTCGATATACTCCACGCGCTCCGCAATGTCGGTAATGTGGTCCCCTATGCGCTCCAGCGCCCGCGAAGCGACGATGATGTAGATGACGTTGGTGGCGGTCTCAGGCTCATGCACGATCTCGCCGAGGCCGTCGTAAAACACCTTCCCGTACAGACTGTCGATCTCCATGTCGTCGCTGAACACGCCTCCCAGATCAGTGCCCGATTCCGCAGCATAGGCGTCCATCGATCGCTGCAGCATCCCCGTCGCAACATCCGCCATCCGGGCAATATGGAGCTCAAGGCTGGTGATCGGCTTGTTGGCCACGGCCAGCGTCACGTTGGCGATGGAGACCGAGTAGTCGCCGATCCGCTCCAGGTCGACGATGAAGCGGTAGGTCGCCGCCACGGTCCGGAGCCGCTTGCCCCGGAGATTTTCCCCCAGCGCGTCGATACACATCCTGTCGATGGCTGATTCAAGCCGGTCGATCTCGGCGTCGTTGTCGATCACCTTTCTGGCAAGGTCGGTATCGCGGTCGCCCAGCGATTTGACTGAGTCGACGATCGCCTGTCCGGCGAGCTTCCCCATCTGTACGGCGTCGGCCCGGATCGAGCCGATATCAATGAGCGTTGGCATTCCTGATCATTCTTACAATGCTATTGCGTATCGCGATGACATAACCTGTGCCCGCCGATTTCACGAAAGGTTTCAAGCGACGGGACGACGATGGCCGGGCGTTCCTGTCGATAGCCGACGAGGGAGGACACGATAGTCATGGCTGTTTTCGCGCGCGCACGCGAGGCCACTCATGACTATCTCCGTTTCCTGTGCGGTAACTACCGGGCTGTTTTCGCG
>JAEZKS010000303.1 GCA_023436075.1 Methanobacteriota archaeon | reverse complement strand
CCGTTAGCAAGAACTGCCTTTAGCGGTTACCCGTACGCGAGAGACTGCCAGTGGGCTCTATGACTTCTAAATAGCTTACACAATAACGAAGCCACAGGGCCGGCGTTAGTGCTTTTGTGCCTTTAGTGCTCTTGTTCGTGTTTTAAGCTTGGTGACCTTGGAGACTTTCGTGACCTTGAATTCGTGCCGTTCGTGCCCTTCGTGATTTAACTGTGACTTTAGAGAATTTCGTGACCTTAGTGGAAAATAGAAAAGAGTTTCGTGTTTTTGTGTTGATATTACAGTAATATAATACACAAATAAAATTGTGCGACCGTATGATCATCGCACCTGTCTGGCCCCATAAGCTTTATATGTCACTAAGACATTTTATGTCCGCAATTACATGCTCATAGACTTACAGGAGATTTGATCATGGCGAGAAAACCAGGAAGGATGTATAAGAACTTCTCGGGGCCGGCCTACACCAGGCGAGAGTACATGGGCGGTGTGCCGGGCGTCAAGGTAGCCCAGTTCGACATGGGAAACCTGACGGACGAGTTACCCATCGCGATCACGCTGGTCGTCAACGAGACCTGCCAGATCAGGCACGACGCGCTCGAAGCGGCCCGCATATCAGCTAACAGGTACCTGATGAACGACGTCGGCCGGCTGAACTACCGGTTCAAGGTCAGGGTCTACCCCCACCAGGTGCTCAGGGAAAACAAGCAGGCCACCGGCGCAGGCGCAGACCGTGTGTCGGATGGCATGCGCAGGGCCTTCGGCAAAGCCGTAGGGACTGCCGCCAGGGTCTACCAGGGCCAGGGTGTTTTCACCATATGGACCACCCGTGACCACTTCGAGCAGGCGAAGGAAGCGCTGCGCCGCGCAGGCCACAAGTTGCCCACGCCGCACAGGCTGGTCGTCGAGAAGGGCGCGGAACTGGTAAAGTAATATTAATACGATGGCTGCCATGGACTGAATAAGTGCCATGAAGCCATTTATCTTCTTTTTCTATTACTTCCGAAAAACTACAGGTGTTCAGTTTTGAAGAAGTTCGTACGCTAGCAAGAAACGAGCTTACAGGGCCGGTTCTACATAGGGCTGTACACCCTTTCTGCTTACGACGGATCAAGAGGGGGGCTGGCGCCCCCCTCTAGTCGCTACGCTAGTCAAGAGGCACCTTCGTGCCGGTCACGGGCTCCGCTGGACTCCCCGACTTCACCGCTCCGCTCCTTCGTCGCGAAGCGGAAAGATCAAAGAGTTCAGCCCTGGCAAGAGACGTTTAGCCTGTACAGAGACTGTATCGCATAGTATATGCCGGACAATTATTGATATTTCGTTAAGCCATTCGCTTCATAGCGCCCCTTTTGTTTGCACTATGCCATTTCTGCTCACCTTTTAGAACCAAAACCTTTTTAAATGACACGCCTATAGTGACTATAACATAAGATGTGTGATAATGGAAGGATACGACTCATTACTGAACAGGGCGATCTCCCGCACGCCGAACCCTGAGGCAAGCGGAGAGCGCTTCGTTGTACCGCGGCCGAAGACTTTTATCGAGGGAAGAACCACCGTCTGGGACAACTTTGAAGAAGTCCGCGAGAAGCTGAACCGCGACGCCGACCACTTTGTGAAACACCTGCTCCGCGAGATGGGCACGGCCGGCAAAGTCGAGGGCAGCCGCATGGTCCTGCAGGGCCGCTTCACGTCCGACGCAATCGCGGCGCTGGTCGACGACTATGTGAGCGAGTATGTCCGCTGCGCCGAGTGCGGCCGGCCGGACACCAAGCTCGTCAAATACGACCGCGTGACAACGCTGAAATGCGATGCCTGCGGGGCCCAGCGCTCCATCCAGAAGCGCCGGCAGACGACTGCCAGAATGGCCCAGGCCGCCTCCATCGAGGAAGGCAAGATCTACGACATGAAGATCGAGACCCAGGGCAAGAAGGGCGACGGCATTGCACGTATAGATAAGTTCACGATCTTCGTGCCGAACGCAAGGACGGGCGAGATCATCAAGGCCAAGATCAACAAGATAGACGGCAATCTGGCGTTTGCTACGAGACAGTAACCGGACTTTTCCAGTTACCCGGCTCTTTTTTCCACGTTTCTTCACCGACTGCTGCTCTATCGAGATTAAACGATTGCGACACAGCGCTTATATCATCAGCACGGCCAATTATTATAAGCGATATTATGATAAGACGCCACACTGAAACCGAGCTGTTGTTTATCCTGATCATATCGATCGTGCTGCTGGCCTGCGGCTGCACTTCGCCGGCCCCTTCGGGCAACGGCAACGATACAGGCGCAATGGCTGCCGATAAATACGTGGCGCTCTATGAGGAGCACGACAAAGTATCGACCATACTGGAAGGCAACGGCACGGTAGCTCACATGCCGGTACCTTGCCCCAGGCCGTTTCCCTTTGACTATGATGGCACTCTGGGGTACAAGGGGGAATATCCTGCGGTAAACGATGACCTGAAGGTCATGTATGGCTCCTACGTCGTGGTCGAACACCCGACAGGTGGCTATTCGACCGCTTATTACAAAGGTATCTATGGGCTGCCTTACACGCTCAGCTCAGGCCTCACGATTACCGGGATAGACGCAAACGGGACTGTAGAGGCTACCTGCGATAACGCAACGGTAATACTAAAGGCCGGAGACATCTGGCGATCGCCGGTGGCGACTAAAGTAGAAAACCAGTCGCTCCACGTCATGGGCGACAACATACCCTTCAGCAGCTTCGTCTATCGGCCGTTCATCGTGCAGACCAACGACTCGTGGACAGTCGAGAATAAAGGGATCTACCCAAAAGCCAATATCTCGATATGACCTGGCGGTGGCTATGCCTGATGAGAACTATAAAAGAAAGGAAATGTCACTCGCAACGCCCGGACAAAGCGAAAATCACAGCTCGATCTTCACCCCGTAGCACTTTTCCGGGTTTTCCTTGTGTATCTTAAAGAAGATCTCTTCCGACACACCGTTCCTGATAGCCTCTTTTGTCTTCCTGGGCACGGTCTTCGGCCCGAGCACGGCGCCCGGACGCTCCGGGTCATCGCAGTAATCGGTCTCCATCATGAACCGGGTGCCCTGCGACAGAGCCTCCTCCAGCGCGCCTTTTCCGGCGATGACCGATGGGAAGACGTTTAGCGATTCGCACTCTTTCACCGCCGGGGGAGAAAAGTGCTTGATAGTCCGATGAGCGGGAAGGTGCTCTTCTCGGGCAATGGCCGAAATCGACTCGAAGGTACCAGGCTCGCTTTCCGTGTGCAGCTGCAGGGCGCAGTCCTCGTCGACGCAGAGGTCCATCGCGTAGCGCATGAGAGCGTTGGAGCGTTCCCATAGCTCTGGAGAAACGGGATAATGCGGCCGGCCGGACTTCATGGCAACCGCCTTGCCTTCCGCCACGTACTTCGCTGCGACCTCCAGCCCCTCGCGAACGACCTGATAGGCCTGCTCGATGCCCATTGTCTCTGCCAGTCCAACAAACTCAGCCGGATGGACACCGAGAACGGCGAAGGCGTGGACATACTCGTTCGCCTGTCGTACCACATTAATGGTCTGATTATACAGCTCGTGATAGCTCTGCGCGCTGTGGATACCCATGCCCATTTCGCTGGCGGGCAGCGATACGATAAAGACGTGGGTGCCTCCGGCGTTGCGAAACTCCTTGATCGCCTCGATGCCCCGTCCTCGCAAGGGATTCAGGTGCAGGTGGTCGTCTGTGATCGGCAGTTTTGCAGCTTCCATCACTGGCATCAATGATCCGATCAGAGTTAAAGCTTCGTACACGATCGGGAGAAAAGCCTTTTATTCAATTGTATCGTTCTGTTAGTGGCGATATGTATGCGAGAATTTGCCATCCGGCTATTAGCCCTGTTTCTTGGCGCGACATTAGTGCTCATGGCCATAGCGTACCTCGATCGCGCTAACCTAAGCTCGAGTGATGGCAAGCCGGGCAATGCTACTGACATCGCACTAAACGTCGTCCTAAACGATCAGGAAGTCCAGAAGACAATATCTCAGTTCGATAATCACTATACGGTCGTCATGTTCAGGCAGATCAATGCAAGCTCGTCCAAAGGCTTCATCAATTATCCCGGCAGTCTCACAGGAGTTTATATCCAGTCTTTCCCACCGCGCGGGCCGCCTCCGCTCGTAAACTTCTATTTTATCGTCGATACAAACCGAAGCCAGACCGTGGATAGATCATCATGGCTTGATATCCCGCCTTATGATGACGTGATAATTCCGCCGGGTTCGGCTTGGTACCATGGGGTCATATCAGCCGGCCAAGGATTCACCGGAGCCGGTGCCATGCCAGAGTCGTATTTTAATTCGAGCTACAGTCCGACAGACGCGAATGTATCTCAGTATCTTGTAGATGAGGAGGGGCTGTACAGATTGATGAACCTCTCACAGGTCACCTCGCTTAGAGAACTCGACGTCCCAAAGTATGTGACTATTTATAACCAGACTGAAACTCAGGGCCCGAAATGGAATGCAACGATCAGGTGGCCGGCCGTGGAAGTCGTCCAGGGCCCTGGCACGGGGATATCGAGCGAGCCAATATACAGTACCAACAAAAACTACTATATTGTTGTTATCAATCGCGAACTTAACCGAGATGTGAGCCTCTCACAATTTGCGTTTACCGGAAGCCTGTGGTAGTCGAGAACCTGCATTCTCGGGAATATCAAACCTTAGAAGCATGCCGATTTTATAGAAAAACAAAAGATATATACAGTATGTTTGCCATATTACAATAAGCCTTTTAAATACCCGTAATAAAGCAGGAAGAATGATATTGTGCCCGAGCCAACCGCGAGCCTGACCATCCAGAAGGGCAAGCTCACTTTTCTCGTATCTTTCGACACCGGCGGCGAAGTCGACAAGGCCACGCTGTCCGGCATCTTCAAGGTACAGACTGGCACGGAGTACAGCAGGCCGGTGGAAGTGGCGCTGGGATCTGACCTCACCGGCCTCATCGTGGCCGAGAAGCTGAACAAGATCACCAGGGTGCAGGCCTTCGCGGACGTGTATTCTATGGGCGTTGGCATCATCCGACTGACCATCGATGTGCCTGAAGGCGCGACCGTGAGCGAAGTGATCATGGCCACCCACGTCAACGGCATCTTCGTGGACGGGCTGGACATGAACGCCTACATCGCCAGGAAAATGGTCGAGATCAGGGAGCAGATAAAGCCGGGCGTCACAAAGACTAAAGGTGCCCTTTTCCCCAATACGAAGCGGTTCAGCATGCTGCGGCTGGAGAAATACGTGCCGGCGCTGGATCAGGGCGATCTGAAGACGCAGTTCGGCACTGAAATTACCCGGTTCCTGTCAGGCGAGTCTTCACCTCGCCGGCTGCACAGCAAGGAGATCACTGACAAGCTGTCCCACGACATCTCGTACTATGACGAGGACCTATTCCTCGTCTCTTACGAGGCGGCGTTCGTCAAGGGATGCGACGACTACTTCAACGACCTGCGGCTGTACCTGGAACTGTCACTGGCGCTGTCGTTCCTGTATCATATCTACGACTGGAAGATCGACGGCGAGATCTCACAGGCATTCAAGGCGATAAAAACGGCACAGAAGTCTACGATCTTCACCCAGGCCCCACGGCGTCTCGAGCGGTCGCTGCTCAAAGTGAGCGAGTTCAAGCTGGACATCCTGGACAACATCGAGGACCTGATGAACCCGCTGAAGGTGACCGCTGACTGGTACTACCAGGGTGCCTACGAGCACATGCTGAAGCTGCTCAAGGTCAAGGACTACGAGAACATCGTCACCCACAAGATCGACGCGCTGGAGGACCTGTATTCGACTGCACAGGAGATCTCCTACAGCAAAGTGGCGCTGATCACCGAGATCATCATCATCCTGCTCATCGCGTTCGAAGTAATCGCGATCCTGCCGCACGGGTTCTAATCCCCAAAGACGAAAGGGATTGAGCATAGTCATTTGACAATTCTTTTTAGGCTATAAGGCGTTTAACACAGAGTTCATAGAGTCCACAGAGTACACGAAGTTTTATTTAGAAAACGGCAGAACAGAAGCCTCTTTTTAATAGAGAACTCTGTGTACCCTGTGGACTCTGTGAACTCTGTGTTTAATGCCTTATAGCCCGTACAAAAAGTAATACGAAGGACAATACAAGAAGAAGCTTTACCGTTGACTGCTCAGCTCGATCTTTTCAACGATGCCCATCACTGCCGGCATATGCTCTTCAGGCGCGCTTTGCCCTTAGGCTTTCATACTATCCAGTACCAGGGCCAGATCTTCAGGCTCGATCAGTACCTCCTGGCCTGCCTTGAACATCGAGACCAGCCCGTCTGCCATGAGGAAATCGCTCGTCCTTTTCGCCTGGCCGGCCGCCTGTTCGAGGCTGGCATCGGCGATATCGCCCATGCGTTCCTGCACGACAGCGGAGACAGAGGCACAGGCAGCCCGGATCACGCTTAGCTCCTCAGCGTCGAAGGCTATTTTGACATAGCGCGATCCTGCGGCCATTTCGAATAGCGACATGTATACTGGTACATGGGACGGACGGATAAATGCGCGACAAAAATCGGGCGACGATAAAAATCGGAAAATCGCTTGCAGTCAGGCACATGCGCTCGGATGGCGCACAGAACCTGGTTTTCGAAAGAGACGAGTTAGTTCTTGATCTCTTCCATTACGAGATCGAGGACTTCGGCCATCGCCGCCTCGACCTCAGAAGTCAGCTTATCTTCGAACTGCGCGACGCGCTTCACTTCCACGCCGAGGATGACGATCTCGTCCGGCATCTTCTGGACGACTTTGCCGATGTTGATAGTGTCGATGAGGTTGAGGTCGTGGAGCGAGAGCATGAACATGTCCGAAGGCGGAAGTTCCTTGTCCGTAAAGCGATAGACAGTACCGGGAGGCTCGTTGTTCGTCTGTACCGAGTCGACGATGATTATCTTGTCAGCGTTCTCGATCCAGCTCAGGATGGCAATGCCGCCGACGCCTGCGTCGATCAGCTCGACGTTCTCCGGCAATCCCTGCTTCTCCAGCGCTTCGATGATGCGAGGGCCGAAGCCGTCGTCGCCCATGAGACGATTGCCGATGCCTAAAACCACGATCTTTTTCATGTTACTCCTTGATCAGCGTGCCTATGCGCTGGCCGTCGGTCGCCTTGATGAGGTTCGCCGGGTCCTCCCCGCTGACGACGATCACCGGTATCTTCGAGCGCTTCACGATCTGGGCGCCCAGCGGGTCGAAAATGTTGTTTGCGCCGGCGGTCATCTCGATCTTCGTGACCATGTGGACCAACTCTTCCGGCGTCATGCGGTCGATTTTTTTTGCCTTCGGATCGACCTTAGGGTCGGCTGTGTAGACGCCGTCCACGGAGGTCGTCCGCAGCAGCAGGTCAGCGTGCACGTATTCGGCGAGAATGGCCGCGACTGCGTCGGTGGTCTGGCCTGGCACCACGCCGCCCATGACGACGACCTTGCCAGTATACATGGCAAGCCCCGCCTCCTCATAGTCATATGGCGGCTGCGGGTAAGCGATATCGCCAAGCGCAGAGATCAGCAGGCGAGCGTTGAGGCGTGAAACCCCGATGCCCACGTAGTCGAGGCTCGAGTTGTTCGCCCCCAGCGCCTTCGAGGCGTTGATGTAGTCCCTCGCCGGCGTCCCGCCGCCGATGACGATGAGGACCGTGTGGTCCCTCGCCAGCGTTTTGATCACGTCGGCATACTCCTTGTAGCGGCGCGCGTCGATCCCGTGCGCGATGGCCGAGCCGCCGACCTTAACGACGATCTTCATGCTACCCTCACCTGTCAGCTGCGCGACTTCCTGGATCAGTTTGACCGGGGCGCGCTAAAGGAGAATAGCAATGACAGTATATAAAGATGAGGTATCGCCGGGCGAAATTCCCCGGTGCGGATAGGTTTTCATGAAAAAGGTTTATATCCTCACAGGACAATAAGCGCAAAAACAGTAGGTGAGGGTAGTGATGTCTGGCCGTAAAACGATTGCCATAGTGCTCATCGCGACACTGTTACTCGCGGTGACGCCTGTTAATGCAGCATCGAACGAGCCCGGCATGCACATCTCCCGCATGACCATCGAGCCCGATGGCCCGGACTTTAACATTACAGTGCATTATAGCACTAGCTTCGTGACCAAGATATTCTCTATCCTGTTCGGCGCCAAGGCGCTACAGCAGGAGATCGTCGACCAGTTATCCGGATTCGATAACGTGGAGCTAACCAGTATTGATACAATTGACGAGTCGGCGAAGCTAAAGGCGAAAGATCAGGGCCGGCTGTCCGGTATCTATTATTTCTATGACAATGACACGAAGTTCGAGGCGGCCATTGACCTGCTGGAGATCAAGGGCGATTCCATGGATCGGACGATCACGATCAAGAATGCGGAATCCGTCCCGACGTTCTACTATCGATCGAATATTATCAACATGACGAACGCCACGATTGCCGCAAAACAACCTTAAACAGATTCCGCGCAAGTGTTCCGTCGTGATGAAAGGACATCTTTTGCCTGAACAATACAATGCCACCAGAGCCCCTGCGCAATGTGCGCGAGATCGAGTCGAAGGGCGCTCTTATATCGTCCGGCCTTCATTCAAAATAGGGAGAAGATTGTTTTAGCGTTTCTTTAGTTTCTTCTTCTTGACGGGGGTCTTGAGCGCAGAGTTCAGGTCGAGGGTATAGCTGCCCTCCTCTTTCGAGGTGACAAGCTCTTTACGGCTGAGAAGCAGCGGCAGGTTGATGTCGTAGGTGCCGTTCTCCACGATCCGGACGCTCTCTATGCGATCGCCAAGCTTGTCCGCAGAGGCTTTCCGGGACGGCTTTTGCTCCAGGAGGTCGTGTTCCTGTCTTTTCGCTATTGCCAGCTCTTTCACCGGCCGCACAGCCGGCAAAGTCTCCTGAGAGGAGGATTCTCGCTCTGGGTGACGGGAGACGGGGGATTCCTTTGCTTCAAACTGTGGCTCGCGCAGCGCCGCGGCTTCCACATACTCGGCGACCGTTGGCTTTGCATCGGGATCAGGCCGCGGGCGGACGTACTGGAATTTTTTGCCGCCGCAGATCGGGCATCCAGTCTTGAGATCGATGGTGCCACTTTCGATGAGATTTTTACATTCCATGCACTTGTGCGGCATCCTTTTACCTCAGGTAACCAGGGCCGAGATCACGTCATGTTCCCGGCATACGGTCTTCATGCGATCGGCGGGGCCGATGACAGTCATTCGCCGCCGGCTGCCATTCAGGAGCCGGGACAGTACGGATTGCGGCTTGTCGTGAGGGTGGCTCTGTATCTCGATGCCCGTGAAGTTTTCATTGACCTTCGACATGGTGGCCGCGATGAGCCTGGCCTCTTCCAGGGGGTCCAGGCCGCATTCGAGAATGACGATCTTGCCACGCATGACATCGTCAAGGATCATCGTTATTTTCTCCATAGTCGTCATCGACTTCAGCTTGCCCTCGGAGATCATGTTGATCTGGACGTCGCCCGTCATGGGAGATCACCCGAACCGATGGGCGATCGTCTCGTAAAGCAGCTCCATGTTGGCCCCGGTAAGCGCTGAGATGGGCACGACGGTGTGCTGCGGGAACGCCCCTTTGATCCGCTCGACCGATGCTCCGGGGAGATCCATCTTGTTGGCCACGATCAGCATCGGCAGGTGGCGGGCTTCCATGTTGCCTACGACAGTCACATTCACCTGTGTGTACGGGTCCTCCAGCGCGTCCATGACTAACAGGACGCCGTCCAGGTGGTCCATCCACTTGATGGCCTCGATCACTCCCTCGGTGGCCTCCTTCGCCCGGCGCCGTGCCTCGTCCTCCGGGATACCCATCGACATGAAGTCATGGAAGTCGATGCGCGTCGCCAGTCCAGGCGTATCGATGATATCCAGCGTGATCTGGGCGCCGTTGCCCCTGATAGTCACGCCCGCTCGTCGCTTCACCCGCCGGGTCTCGTGGGGAATGTGGGAGGCTTCGCCAAGCGTCTCGCCGGTGAAATCGTGGACGACCCGGTTGGCCAGCGTAGTCTTGCCGGCGTTCGGCGGACCGTAAATGCCTATCCGCGCCGTCTTCTGGCGCCTGAACAATCCTTTCACCTGTGCGAGGCTGCCTTTCAGCTTAGTGATAAATGTCATCCGTTTCCCCTGTCTTTGTCCTCTATGCCTTTTTTACTATATTAAGCATATGCTGACAGCATATGCTGCTGTCACATCGTCCGGCAGCTTCGTATGCGCGCAGCACTGGCCGTTCAGGCACAATTCTCGCCGGTATGTGCATTTGCCCATGGAAAATCATGTAAGCATTGAAATATCGGCCAGACACATAATAATTATAATAAATATTTAAATGCCATGATGCATATAAAATAATTGAAATATCGAAAAGGTGCAGGCCTAATGGAGACGGATTTGTCAGTGAGCGATGTCATGTCGCGCAGGCTCATCACCGCGGACGTGTCCGAAACGGCGGACAGGCTGGGCGCGAAGATGGCCGAGGGAAAGGTGGGATGCGTCATCATCACCAGCAGCACGCACCCCGTTGGCATCGTCACCGAGCGCGACCTGGTCGTCAAGGTCGTATCGCGGAATATCTTACCATCATCAGCGAAGGCAGAGGAGCTGATGTCCAGGCCGCTGATCACCATCGGCCCGGAGAAGAGCGTCGAGCTTGCGTCGAGAGAGATGATCCGGCATCGGATCAGACGACTGCCCGTCGTGCAGGGCAAGAAGCTCGTAGGCATGGTGACTGATTCCGATCTTCTCTCCATTTCGTCGGAGCTGAGCGAGATCCTGCGAGACCTTATCCAGCAGAATAACCCGCTGGGAGAGTTCTCGGGGACCGGACAGGACATTACCCGTCCGGAGTCCTTCCGTCAGGGCATCTGCGAGGTCTGCCAGAACTTCAAGGAATCGCTCGTCAACATCAATGGCGTGTACGTATGCTCCAGATGCCGGGACGAGCTGCCTTTCTACCAGTAGAGGCGTTGTGATACGATGAAAGTCGAAGACGTCATGTCGATCAACCCGTTGTACGCAGGCGCAGAAGAGTACATCACTCACGCCCGCGAGGTCATGAGAGAAAACGGCATTCAGTGTCTCCCAGTGCTGCGAGACGGTCACTACGAGGGCATGGTCACCATCCAGGACATCATCAACGTGACTTCCACGAAATCGAACGTCACGTTGAGGGGATACGTCCGGACGGATGTGCCGACTGTTTCGCCATCGGAGAACCTGGCAAAGGCGGCGCGGATGATCATCGGTACCGACGAGGGACGGATGGCAGTCCTGGCGGATGGCGACAGGCTGGCTGGCGTCATCAGCATCAAGGATGTCTTCAAGGGCATCGAAACGCTGGGCGTGCCGGACCTTCCGGTACGCGAGGTAATGACACGTAAAGTCGTCGTTGCGAGGCCCGACGATCTCATCTCGGAAGTCTGGAGAAACATGACAGGGTTCGGCCTCTTCGGCTTTCCCGTGGTCCGGCTGGATCAGACGGTCATCGGAGTGATCACCCGGATGGACATCCTCAGGAAAGGCTACGTGCGGTTCGCGCGGGAAGGCGAGTTCATCAAGACGCCGAGCAAGGTGCAGAAGATCATGTCCACGCCAGCGATCACGACGGACGAGAACGAGAGCGTACGGACGGCTGCAAAGATCTTCTTCGACCGGAACATCGGCCGGATACCCGTGACAGAGAAAGGCAAATTGTCAGGGATCATCGACCGCTATGACGTGCTGAAGGTATGCGGGAGGCTGGTCGCCGTTGAATAAGCATGTCGGAGACAGGATCGGCGAGTTCGGGGAACAGCGCCGCGGCCGACAGTATAACTCTGGCCGCTTCGAACACGACCTGCAAGAGAGCCGGGTCACCCGGGACTTGAACTTCAAGCAGCGGCCGGCAAAGCGCGAGAGCGGCATCATGGCTGTCTGCCGCAAGGAGGTCGTCACCGTGCCGCCGACGACGACTATCATGGGAGCGGCAAGAACAATGGTCGGATATGGATACAGAAGACTGCCCGTCGCCGATCCTGGCACCAGGCGGATCGAGGGCATCTGCACGGTCCTGGATATCATCGATTTCCTGGGCGGCGGCGAGAAGAACAGGATCATCAGCCACAAGTACGACGGCAACATGATCCTGGCGATCAACGCCCCGGTCACGGAGATCATGGAGGAGCAGGTCATCACGGCGACGGAAGACGCATCGCTGGAAGAAGCGATCTCTCTTATGATAGGGAAGTCCGTGGGCGGCCTGCCAGTAGTCGACAAGGAAAACCGGATCGTGGGCATCATCACCGAGAGG
>JAEZKS010000301.1 GCA_023436075.1 Methanobacteriota archaeon | reverse complement strand
ATCCTCTGTGATACCTCTGGAGCCTCTGTGACCTCTGTGTTGAAACTCGGTGACCTCTCGCCGACCTCTGAGACCCCAAAACCTCTAAGGTCGGGGGTGCCTGCGCCGGTGCTGTCGGATCTTCTTCCCCCCGGCCTTGGGCGTCTTGAACTTTTCCCTGGAGAACTGTCGCAGGCCGTCGATAGTGCCCATGAACGTCCCGTCCAGCAGGTAGACCTCCGCGTCCTCGAGGTGAACGGCCTTCGACGTGAAGAGCGGGCCGAGCAGGTCATCATGGAACGACTCGTTGAATGCGATGCCACCGCACAGCTCGTTGAACGACGGCACGATAAACAGCTCGGGATCTGCCCAGACGAAACCGTCAGGCTTGTAGTTGGCCGCAACGGCATCCTTATCGAGCCTTGCCCGAATCCAGGCCTGCTTCGTGAGAGTGTGACCGACGAGATCAGTGAGCTTGATGGTTGGGTGATTGTGTGAGATCACCCACTGCTTCTGCCCGAGCAGCGATGGGTCGGGCCATGTGTGCCCGTGGAAATATGCAACACCGTCGATGATGGCCCCACGCGAGTCATGTAACACGATGTCCGGACTCTTCGGAACCAGGCGCTCGATGCCACGGTCTTGGTTGCCAGGAATGATGTCAACGACTGCGTATTTCGCGATCTCGCTCAGGAAATAAGGTACTTCGTCCTCTTCCTGGAACGATGTCCGCGGCACGTTGTGCTTGATATCCCCGAGCAGGATGATACGATCTGGCTTCACCTCGGCGATGTATGCCATGATACGGTCGACGCGCTTCGCTATCTGCGACGGGATGTTCACCCCGCTGTAGTACAGGTCGTGCTCGATGCCGAGGTGGATGTCGGCAAGGACCAGCGAGACCTCCTCGCCTCGCGCGACCAGTGCGGGCGTATCAATCAATGGCGTCAGACTGGTCATAAAAGCCGATGGTCACTAAAACACGATCGTTGATATCCTTTTCCATCGTGTGAAAACAAGTGTGCCGGACAAAGACCACAGAGAGCACAAAGGCCATGGAGGCGCATTCGCCATTTCAGGCAGATGTCGTCATCAAAACAGGGCAAAGAATTTTCTTGGTCGGTGATGCAATGGAAAAAAGAAGGTTCATTATAACGCTTGCGGCATCCGTCGCTTTGCTTGCGATCTGCATGAGCGCTCATCCTGAAGTCGGTCACGCAGCAGGCAGCGATATGGCCAGCTATTGGGCACCGGTACAGAAAGCCATGGGCGTAAACGGCACCATATACGAAGACGGCACGCTTGGTTTCGACGTTCCGCGGGCCATAGACGTAGTCCTGGATGGCGTGAAGCTTGCCCACGGGTCCGATCTATCTCACGAAGTCCACATGATGAAAACGGGCAATGCAAGCATGATTATGGGCGAAGTCGTGGTCACGGAAAACGAGGTGGGTGCCACGACGCAGAAACTGATCGCAGCCGGACTGAACGTGACTGCCATACACAATCATATGCTCCGCGAGACACCTCATCTCCTGTATATACACTATGAGGGACATGGCGATCCCGTAGCGATGGCAGAGAAAGTACGCGCCATTTTCGATTCCCTGGAGGGCGGAGTTGCAAGTGCGGACGATACCTCGGGCATGGCCGCCGTGAACTGCCTGGACACAGCGACGCTCGACCAGATCATGCGATGGCAGGGGAAGGCAGACGACGGCGTCTACAGCTACTCAATCCCGAGGAAGGACAACGTGACTATGAATGGGATGACGATTTCCCCACACATGGACATTTCGCAAGAAGTCGCATTCCAGCCGCTGGGTGCCGGCAAAGCCGGGCTCGTTGTCGAGCTAACGCTGAAGACGAGCGAAGTGGAGCCGGTAATCAAGGCATTTACGGAAAATGGCATTGAGGTCACTGCCCTGCACAACCATATGCTGACAGAGCAGCCGCGGCTCTTCTATCTGCACTGCTGGGCGACTGGCGACGCGGAAACGCTCGCCCGCGGGACGAGGGAGGCACTGGACCATGTAAATACGGTGACCGGATCGCGATAAACGTTTAATACTCTGCCGCCCATATAGCAGGATGGAAGGTCATAGAGTGTTCATCGGCATGGATCACGGCACGACTGGCATACGCTTCGCGAATGTCGAGGGAAAGTGGACGGAGATCTCCCGGCAGCAAGCCCGTGACATGACGAAGGAACAGATCATTGCAGCCATCCTTTCCGGCCTGGATGTACGAAAGGAAGACGTCGAGTTGATCGCTATCAACTACTCCATGGGCGACGGCATTTCGCGAATCACGCCCATCAGCGACGTCGAGAACCGTGGCATCGTCAGCCGTGAAGGCGCCGGCGCCCACATCGGCGGCGGCACCAACGTCTACGACGCGATCGAGGCCTCGGGCATCCCGGCCGTGGTCGTGCCGGGCATCCATCGGGGCAACTACGTCGATCCGTGCTTCCGCGTATATTCCCACGGCGCCAGCGCCGACAAGCTGGGCATCGCATACAACGCGCACATGCTGGCCGGGGACCGCGATTTCATCGTGTCCGACATCAGCTCGAACACAGTGACAATGGGAGTGAGGGGCTTGAAAATGCTGGGCGCCATCGATGCCTGCATCTTCGCGCCGGGCATACACCACGGCCCGCTGGACCTGGAAGCGATCCGCGACGTCGACGCCGGAAAGACGACCGCGAACGACGCATTTTCGAACGCCGGCGTGACCAAGCTTATCCCTTTCAAGACATTAGATGAACTGCTGGAAGCCCTTGATTATAACGACGAAGACGCACTCTGGGCTTTCGACACTATCAGCACATTCGCCGCTATGGAGATAGCGTCGTTCATGTTAATCGTGCCCGGCGCCCGCATCTTCACGGCCGGATCAGTCGGCGCCATGGACATGGTTAAGGAACACATCGAGGTGCTGATCAAGAAGGACGTGACCGCGCTGGGCAAGATGTCAGCCGCGATCGGGCTGGCACAGATTGCCAGGGACGTTCACGGCGGGAAAACGAATATCCTGGGCATTGGCATCGATTATTAATAGTTAAAATCCGGAATCATGAGACCCGGAGGCTCGGCCACGCGCACGTTTTTGAGGAAGGGGCAATTTTGAGCGACGGATTTTTCCGGGACGTGTACATGCACTATTCTGGCCTCGGCTTTCGATTTAGAATGCAAAGAACAGTTTAAGGCCGCAGCGGGCGCAGCGGACGCGGCAATAAACAGGCT
>JAEZKS010000282.1 GCA_023436075.1 Methanobacteriota archaeon | reverse complement strand
TTCCCTGAAAACCGATAAATTTATGCGTATCGGCGGCATAGGGCGAAGAGGGCATCCCCGGTCATTATTTTCATCGAAGGAATCATCCATGGACGACAAGCAGATCAAGAAGCTCATGAAGCCCGAGTTCGCGAAGAACTACGAGAAGTACTATCCGGTAAAAACGCTACGCAGCATGGGCTACGAGAGGTACGTGTGCAAGAGCTGCGGCCGGGGCTTCTGGAGCCAGACGCCACGGGACTTTTGCGACGAGGCGGAGTGCAGCGGAGGCTATCGGTTCATCGGCGAGTCGCTCACCCGGAAGAGGTTCGAGTACAAAGAGGCATGGGACACGTACGTGAAGACCTTCGAGCAGTGGGGCTACGTCCCGCTGGAACGCTATCCTGTCGTCTCCCGGTGGTATGACGACCTGTACTTCGTGGCGGCGGGCATCAACGACTTCCAGCCGTACGTCGTGCGTGGCGAGATCGAGCCGCCCGCGGATGCGGTACTGGAGCCACAGTTCTGCCTCCGCTTCCCGGACATCGACAACGTCGGCATCACGGGCCGGCACTATACCGGCTTCATCATGGTCGGCCAGCACACCTTCAACACGCCATCGAAGCACGTCTATTTTAAGGAGGAAGGCATCGAGCAGATCCAGCACTTCCTCACCAAGGGCGGCCTTGGCATCCCGGCCCATGAGATCGTGTTCCACGAGGACGTCTGGGCCGGCGGCGGCAACTTCGGGCCGTCCATCGAATATTTCAGCCGCGGCCTGGAGTTGGGCAACCAGGTCTACATGCAGTACGAACAGCTCCCCGACGGCGGTTTCCAGGAGCTGAAAACGCAGGTCATCGACATGGGCGCCGGACTGGAGCGCTGGGCGTGGTTCAGCCAGGGCCTGCCGATGTCGTACGATGCCACCTTCCCGAAGACCATGGAGTTCATCTACAATAAAGTCGGGTGGCGGCCGGACCACGATTTCCAGGCCCGGTTCGCGAAGTACGCCGGCATCCTGAACGTCGACGAGATCGAGGATGTCAACTCGGTCTGGAAGGACGTGGCTAAGCAACTCGACACGGACATCGTCACGTTGCAGGACCAGGTCTATCGCATGAGGGCGCTGTACGCGATCGCAGACCACACGCGCAGCCTGCTTGTCGCGATCCATGACGGGGCTCTCCCCTCAAATGTCGGCGGCGGCTATAACCTGCGGAACCTGCTGCGCCGGTGCTGGACGCTCATCGACCAGTATCAGTTGAACCTCGACATCAACGACGTGTTCAAATCACACATCGACGAGTTTGGCGCCTGGTATACTGAACTTCGCGACTATGGCAGTCTGTTCGACATCATCGACGTAGAGCGGAAGCGCTACGAAGAGTCACAGCGCAAGAGCCGGGACGTTGTCAAGCGTATGGTGAAGAGCAAGGAGGCTTTCACCCCGGACAAGCTGGTCGAGCTCTACGACTCCCAGGGCATCTCACCGGAGCTGATCAAAGAGGCAAAGCCGGACGTCCAGGTCCCGGAGGACTTCTATGCGCGGGTGCAGGCACGCCATGAGGCGAAAGCTTCCCGCAAGATCGAGGCCAGCGAGACGGCGGGCCTGCCGAAGACCGAGCCCATGTATTATGAGCATCCTCACCAGTTCAAGTTTGAGGCGAATATAGTCAAGTTGATCACCCCGACGAAGCTTGTCCTCGACCGGACGCTGTTCTATCCCCTGGGCGGCGGACAGGCCGGCGACACAGGCTTCATCGACGGCATCCCGGTCGTCGACGTATACAAGCAGGACGGCGTGGTCGTCCACGTCCTCGGGTCGCCGCTGCCTGAAGGCACCACTAAGATCAGC
The DNA here is from genome assembly GCA_023436075.1 of Methanobacteriota archaeon. GTDB lineage: Archaea > Halobacteriota > Methanocellia > Methanocellales > Methanocellaceae > Methanocella_A. The sequence continues at coordinate 4,675 of JAEZKS010000282.1, read as the reverse complement.
GGTGAGATCGACCAGAGCCGGCGTCGCATCCTCTCGGCCCATCACAGCGCCACCCACATCGTCAATTACGCCGCGAGGAAAGTCCTCGGCGACCACGTGTGGCAGGCTGGCGCCGAGAAGACGCCGGAGAAGGCTCGGCTCGACATCACCCATTACGAGTCGCTCAACTTCGCCCAGTTGCAGGAGATCGAGCGGGTCGCGAACGACCTTGTAATGAAGCAAGTGCCAGTCCGGGTACGTGAAATGTCACGTACAGCCGCCGAGCTGGAGTATTCCATGCGCATCTACCAGGGCGGCGCGGTGCCGGGCAAGATCCTGCGTATCGTGATCATCGACGGGTATGACGTCGAGGCCTGCGGCGGCATCCACGTGGACAACACCTCTAAGGTCGGCTTCATCAAGATGCTCTCCAGCGAGCGCATACAGGACGGCGTGGTCCGGCTGGAGTTCAAGTCGCTGGAGAACGCCATGTCAGAAGTGCAGCGGCACGAGTCGATCCTCAAGGAAGTCTCTGACCTGTGGGGCGTCGGCTACGACGACATCCCTAAGACGGCACAGCGGTTCTTCAACGAGTGGAAGGAGCTGTCCAAGCGAAACAAGGAGCTGCAGGCCGAGTTCGTCGCGAAGCTTCTCGAGTCGGCGCTGAAGTCCGGCGAAAGCTACATCGAGCTGCAGCTGCCGGTCGCGGACTTTGGGACTTTAATGAAGGCAGCCCAGGCCAGCAAGAAGGAGTTCAAAGGCAGGACGGTCATCCTGAAGGGCGACAACTTCGCCTTCGGCTACTCCGATACGCTGAACGTCAAAGACAAGCTCGGCGAGCAGTTCATGAGCGTCGAGGGCAACGAGCACGAGGCGAGGGCGTTCAAGGCAAAGGCAAAGGCCTGACCCCTTGCTTTTTTCCTTATGCTGGCATGCGTCGCTGGACACAAAATCACGAAATTTCTTTTTATATGAAAGCTCTAAGTGATCTAAAGCACTGTTAAACCTCTAAGGGCACAAAATCGCTATTAAAAAGCAAAGTCACGAAAGCACGGCTTTTAAAGCATGAATTAAAGCTCTAAGGACACGAAGACACCAAACTGAAACTCCGGCGCTTTCTTTGTTATCACAATCCCGGTTATCCTATAATCGTCTACCAACGGATAGCTATGCCAGCTGCTTGTACGATGACATGTTTAGTTTGGTGTTTTCGTGTCCTTAGAGCTTTAATTCGTGCTTTAAATACCGTGTTTTAGTGCATTCGATTTTTAATGGTGCCTTCGTGCCCTTAGAGGTTTAACAGTGCTTTAGAACATTTCGTGACTTCATATTAAAAAGAGATTTCGTGCTTTTGTGTGAAACAACGCGAAGCATACGCAAGCATGGTCGATATTTTTTATAGTCAAAGCTCTATATAGAAAAATTACATTATTTCCGGTTATTTTCGGAGGTACGGGCACATGGCTGAAACGGCGTTATACGAGGAGGTCATCGGCAGGCTCATGGCCATAATGGCCCGGCTCAAGGAGGCCGGGATAGAGTCCTCTGCCATCGTCCGCCGTGACGGTGTCGTGATCGCGTCGGACTTGCCCGGGAGTCAGGAGGATAGCGAGGCGTTCGCCGCCATGGCTGCCGCCATGCTCGGGGCGGCGGAGACGGCCGCGTCCGAGCTGCGGCAGGGAGTGCCCAGGCGGGTGATTATGGAGATAGGCGACCGCCGGATCGTTGAGGTCGGGGCCGGCCCGGTAGCGTTGCTTGTGGCAGCCCTGGGCCCCGGCATTCAGCTTACATCGGCCCTGGGCGCTATCGACCGGGCTGCCCATGAGGTCCGAGGGATAGTGAAGACGCTACCGACTGCTTAAGCGATTCCTGGATAAACCTTATTATTATATACAATCATATTATTTTTTGGTGTCCCTGTGAAACGCTTTGCTTTTCGAGCATGCCTGGCTGGCATAGCGATCTTTTTCTTTATACTGCTGATAGGCGTGTCCGGCGCAGCGTCTGCTATCCAGTCAGATAATGTACTGTGGTCGCAGACCTATGCAGGGAACGATGGCCACAGCTGCATGGCGATCGCGCGCACGACGGACGGCGGGTACGTCATCGGCGGCCAATCGTATAACGGGACCATCGCCACCGCCTACATGGCCCGGACGGACGAAAAAGGCTCGCTGCGGTGGATAAACAATTCAATCCCTGGTAGCAATGCATTCTATGACGTGACCGCCCTGCCGGACGGTAGCTTCGCATTCGTCGGCTCATACGGAGGGGTTTCGACAGGGTCCATCCAACAGGGACTCCTGGTGAAAACCGATGCCGACGGACGCCAGGTCTTTGCCCGTACCTATGGTGCGGAGGGCGACCTGTACCTGAGCCGGGTGCTGGCGGCAGATGACGGCAACCTGATGGTTCTGGGCCTGGTCAGCAACATATCGGAGGGGGGCACACAGAGATCGTACGTCTATCTGCTGAAGATCGACGCGGCCGGGAACGCGCTGTGGTCGCGGCTCTATGGCGGTGCATACGGGCTCAACTGCCAGGGCTTCGCCAATGCCGCGGCGGGAGGCTACGCCATTGCGGGCAGCGTTACTAATATCGAACGCGGATCGATCGAGGCTTACCTCCTCATGGTCGATCGCAACGGCGACCGGTTGTGGGACGCTCACTATCCCGGCCCAGGCTATATCACCATAGCTTCGCTCTGTAGCGCCGGCGACGATGGCTTTCTGCTCGGCGGTGGGATAAGCAACGGGCGGACAAATGACATATATGTCCTCAGGGTCGCGTCTAATGGCACATACCTCTGGAATCGGACATACGAAGCGAAGGGCATCGCCTACGATGTCCTACCGGGGCCGGACGGCGGCTTCGTGCTCGCATGCGGCTGGAACGTCACCGTGTTGGACAGCAGCGGTGGCGCAGTGTGGACGAGAGACTTCGGCACGGGCGAGCATGCGCTCAACTGCATCACGGAAGCGGCCGACGGCAGCTACGTGTTCGGCGGCTGGACGGAGGCTTCCGACGGGAATGTCGCGCAATGGCTCATCGGCATTGGCAGCACGAAGGGCTCCGGTGCCACCTGCTGGCCGGCAATAACGTTGCCTCTAATCGCCGTCGCAGCGATCGCCATCCGGCGTCGCCGGCTGCGCTGAACGGTGTCCTCGTGGATACAGTAATATATTTATGCAACTTTTTTCATCCTAATACCATCTCGAAGTGATCATCATGGTGAACGCAGCAATCATCGGCGGGGAAGGCTCCGGCAAGACCACCCTCGCCTCCAAGCTTGGCAAGAAGGGCACCGAGTCCGACATCGTTTTGTATAATTTCATGAAGGGCGACCACATCCTGGCCGCCATCGATCCGGTCGGATACCCGAAGTCCCCGAAGCCGCTGGTCAACGCGGTCAACATGGCCGACGTGATCGCCTTCTGCATCGACGCCGGCGGCATGGACGCCAGGACGGGCGAGTGCATCATCCTCATGGACCTGCTTAAGCCGAAGCACGGTCTCGTCGCGATTACCAAGACGGACACGTCCAACCAGTTCGCCGTGGACGAGCTGAAGGCCAAGATCAAGAACCTCACGAAGGGCACCGTCATGGAAAGCTGGCCGGTGCTGGCGACTTCGACCAAGACATTCGAGGGCGTGGAGGAACTGAAGGAGATCCTGTTCAAGCTCGACGATCAGCTCAAGGAAGAGCACAAGTCGCTCAACGATAAGCCTGCCCGTGTCTCGATCGACCATCACTTCAACGTAACCGGCATTGGCACAGTCATTCTCGGCTACGTGAAACAGGGCACGGTCAACGTGCGGGACAAGCTAATGGTCTATCCGCTAAAGCAGGAATCGGAGGTCCGCTCCATCCAGACCAACGACATCGACGTCAAGACGGCGCCGGCCGGTTCGCGGGTGGGCATCGCGCTCAAGAACGTACAGAGCAAGGACCTCGACCGGGGCTTCATCATCTCCGCGTCCGAACAGGTCGGTGACACCTTTGCGCTGAACGCGGTCACGGCCCGGTTCAAGGGCGAGTTCAAGGCCGGCGACAAGGTACATGTGTATGCCGGGCTTCAGTCGTCGCCAGGGCTGGTCACGAAAATCCAGGAGGCCGGCAAGGACGTGGAGACGTCGAAGTCGGCGGCGAAGTACTCGGTGCACATCAAGACCGACAAGGAGCTGGCATACTCGCCGGGCGACCTGTTCCTGCTGTCGAAGCTGGAGGACCCGAAACAGCGGTTCCTCGCCAGCGGCACACCCTGAGGTTCCAGAGGTTTGTAAGAGGACACCGAGGTTTTTCACCACAGGGGACACGGAGGACGCAGAGGTTCACAGAGGACTGTTTAGATAGAAAAGGCTGAGCAAGTCTGTTATTTTTAATCGACCTCTGTGAACCTCTGTGTCCTCCGTGTCCCCTGTGGTTAAAGGTCCTCTGTGTCCTCTCGCAAACCTCTACTCTTCCTCCGGCTCCAGCAGTCCAAACTCGTTGCCTTCCGGGTCCTTGAATACCGCGATCTTCCCGATGCCGGGCACTCGTACTTTGGGGCTGGCCATGCTTCCTCCGTTTTTCTTGATCTCCGCCACGTACTCCTCGATCGAGGGCACGCTGATCACGTTGTGAGCGCCCATGAGGGGCGTTTTCTTGAACATGCCCCCGTCTGCACCAGGCTCAGAGTCGTCGCCCGTCTTGATT
>JAEZKS010000260.1 GCA_023436075.1 Methanobacteriota archaeon | reverse complement strand
ATCCTGAACAAGGGCCGGCTGGTGGCACAGGCGCCGATCGACGAGCTGTTGGCTGGCGACAGCAGCAGCCAGGTCTACCATGTCGTGGTCTCAGGCAACCACGAGGCTTTGCGACAATTGGTCGAGGCACAATCGTGGGTATCCTCAGTCGCAGCAACGCCCATTGGCGAATGTGTCCGGTATGAGATTGCGGTCAGTGACGGTAAAGCCTGCGAAGACCGCCTGTTCGGCCTGCTCGCCAGTTGCGATGGAATCTCAGTGAAAGAGTTCGCGCCGAAGAAGCGCCGTCTGGAAGACATCTTCATAGGCCTCGTCGGGGGCGAGCAGAATGCGTGACGATCACTTCGTTCTCGAGACCGAGAACGGCTGGCTTGCCGGCTTCCGCAACATGTTCGCCAACGAGAATGTTCAGTGGTGGAGGACCGGCAAATGGCTGACCCATCTGATCGTCTGGTTCATCTTGCTGGACGTGCTGATCATCGCTAACCTGTACATCCTGCCCGTTGTTTTCAGCCAGGAACCTCGCATCAACTCTACAGAGAAGATCGTCCAGCAGGCCACCGGCATGTTCTTTACACTCGCAGGTTTGTACCTGCCGGCGGGTATCGTCATCCTGGTGCACGACTCGATCATCAGGGAACGCGAACTCGGCACGATGGCATGGATCATGTCCAAGCCCGTATCCCGCCCGTCGTTCGTCCTCTCCAAAATGGCGGCTAATGTCATAGCCATCATGATCATTATGGTCGTTGTTCCTGGCATCGTCGCCTACGGGGTGCTCTCGCTGTATACCGGAGGCCTGATCAACGCCACCGGTTTCGCCGTCGGGCTGGGCATCATGGCATTGCTTTGCCTGTTCTACTTGTGCATGACCTTCCTGATGGGCACGATCACCCAGTCGCGCTACGCCGTCATCGGGTTCGGCGTCATTTACCTCTTCCTGGGGCTGACCGCGGCTGGCCTGCTTCCGGACATCGCGCCATACTTTGTCTGGGACTTGTCCGGGCTCGCCCGGGACATCGCTATCGGGAACTCACTACCGTCAGATTATCTGATCCAGGTGATCGCAGCCTTGGCATGGGCAGTAATCATGGCCGCGATCGCCATACGGCAAATCCAGCAGGTCGAGATATGAGGAGCAGAATGATTATCAGCGATCGTATGATACGTTGCAGAACGGTGAAGAATGCCCGGCATATGAGGGCCCTGAGCCCTCGCCGGCGCCAGACGTCATCGGAGGCATAGTTATGGACAGGACATGGGAATCGGGGATTATTGCCGGTCTGATAGGCTTTACGATCCTGGTGCTGAACCTGGTCATCATCGGGACGAACATGATAGACTTCGGAGACCAGCGCATGTTGCCATTGATCGCGCTGCTGGCCATGGATATCCTGGCATATATCGTTGCAGGCATCTTCGCTGGCATGCTTGTTTCCCGCTATGACGCCAGCGGTAAAAATTCGTTCGTATCTGGTGTGATCGCCGGCAGCTTCGTCGCATACATTCCCCTCTCCATCCTCGTCCTGTTTGCAGCCAAGGCGATGTACGCCATGCTCACGAGCGCTCCAGTATCCTGGGCAGATCTCCCGGCATGGCTCGTCGTTCTGCTCATCCTGCTCATCCAGATAGCGGTGACCGGTCTCATCTCCTATGCCTACGCCCGTCGCTTCGGACATAGGAACGCACGTGAAGCCAGGGCGCTGCCAGCGGCCGGAGAAAGCGATCTGATCGAGCTCAAGGCCACGTACGACGACCTGTGGAAGGATGCCCGGACACTGGCCGGCGACCTGAACAATAGCATACTGATGTACCTCCTGGTGGGGGTCCTTGCGCTGATCTTCGGCTTCGTCCTCGCCACGTATGCGCTGGCGAGCTGGCAGCACATCAATGCCGGGAGCACCGACCTGACCGATGCCGCCGCCGCGATCGGGGAAACGATCGGGTGCGTGATGCTGCTGGTAGCCGGGCCGCTGCTGATCCGGTGGTATTTCAAGCTTAAGGCACGTTATGCCCGGCTGATGCACATAGAGCAGGAGATCGGGGAGTAACCTATGCCCCAGGGCAAGGCTCCCCCGCCATCACGGGCGGCCGAGCGGCTGATGGAATACCTCGAGATCGTCCACACTATGCAGGCCCAGCGCGGCAAGGTACTGTGGTACGACTTCTATCGCCGAGCAGGCAACCCGTATCACACGGATCGGAATATCGATTACATGATCGAAAAGGGCCTCATCACCGGGAACAAGGAAGACGGGTACACGATGACAGAGCGAGGCGAAACCTGGTATGACATCCTGAAGAAACATCGTGACCTCGTTGGCGCGCTGACCAGGGAGCTGAGCGGAGACCGTAGAAAAGAGTGGTAAGTCTACGTCTTAGAGTCAATCGATCGAAGCATCGAGTGAAACAGGTATTAAGCTTTTCGCGAACGTATCCATCTATCGATCAATGGAGTCTTATTATGCCGACCAAACAGGAAGTGCTGGAGCATACGACGGGCAACATCAATGCCATCATCTCCAAGATGCTGGCAGACGAGGAAGCGCTGGAGAAGGACGTGCGGAACCTGGAGCATTACTCGGACGTGTTCCTGATCATGATGAAGATGGACGACGAGACGCGGGAGAAGACCTCGGCCATGTGGAAGAGCGAAATCCATGACGTCTACGGGCCGCTGATGGAGTTGCGAAAGCGCGTTCTCATAGTGAAAGACCGTTTCTGGGTGTCGGGCGAGAAAGCGCACGACTACACGAAAGATATACTTGACTGATGCCAGCCGACTGCGACCTTAACATGAGGGCCCGGCGACCCGATCACGCGCGTGTGTGATCTGGCCCAGCCATTGTTTCTCGTATTTAAGCCAGGGCAGAGCTGAGCGACGGATTTTCCGGGGAATGGCTGAATGTCATCCAGCCCGGATGATCTCCGTGCTCTTGCCCGCCATTAAATTAAAAGAATCCCGCTCTTTGTTGTAGCGCACGATGATGTTGCGGAACTCGAGCACTTCGCCGTACTTCGCATTCATCAGCGCCTCGTTCTCCGGCACGATGTTGTAGTTCGGCAGGATGGCGTAGACCGACTGTGCCGTTGTGCCATCGCAGATCTTGAAGACGTGATCTTTTTTATCGCCTAAGTCTCCTGACATTTTCGAAGCGACCACATTGATCCGCTTGCCTGTATGCATTTTCAGTTTCGAGAGGCGAGCAAACTTAGCCTTCGGGGGCACCCGATATTTTTCCTTAGTCAGTGTGTCTTTCCGCAGGATGGCGTACGAGTACTTGATGTCCGTGTTCAGGAACCGGTATGGCTCCTCGGTCTCGGCCACTTTCTCCATGAACGAGGTCGGCGCGATGCGTTCCTTTTCCTCGAAGCTCCAGCACTCGCCCGGCTTGCAGCGTGAGCACCAGATGAATGAGCAGGGGCTGTACATACCCAGTCCCTTGTCGAGCAGAGCGGCGACGAGCTTTCGCATCGCGATTGAATTATCCTTATCGGCGGGCTCGATGATGACCAAATTGCCGTCCGGGGCCATGCTTCTGGCACAGTGCAGTACGATATCTGTTTTCTCTTCGAAGGGTACATCGATCTCGTTGAGCACGTTGGAGAAGACGATCAAGTCGAGGTTGCCGGGGAGAGCCGGCTTTGCGGTCAGGTCCGCCCTGATCGGCTTTCCCACCGCGAACCGGTCGGGTGCGCCAGCGAACGCGGGAACAAGGTTAACGTACGCCTCGCTGTTCTCTTCATACTTCTCGATGGAGAACAGGTCGACGGCGCAATTATCAAACCGCCTGAAAAAGTCGATGACGGCCAGCGAAACCGAGCCCGGTCCAGCCCCGACGTCCAGGACTCGCATCCGGCGCTTGAGCAGTCCGTCCTGTGCGAGGTCATGCAGGACGTGTTCGAATTGTACGAAGTATACCGGGAACTGATAGGCGAGGTATCCGAGAACGCTATAGCCGCTACTGTAGTCGATCTTTCGCTCCTTGCCAGCCTTCCAGTACTGCGCTTTCTGGCTCATGACGGCCCTGCGTACTTTATCCAATACAACCGGATCGTCCCACTGCTTTGCAGTCTTCTTCTCGACATACTGCTCGATCAGCCGCTCCAGGTCGCCAGGCACTCTTGGAGATGCAAAAAACGCCTGAGTTCGCTGTTTTTCCTCGTCGGTCAGCTCCAGCTTCACCGCCGGCGGAAGCCGCTCGATGCGGTAATCCCCGTTCTCAGGCACTGCCCGTAGGCCCATTTCATCCAGAAGTGGGGCAACCACATCGTATATTTGTGCCGTGCTCTTTTCCTCTTTGATATATTGCCGCAGCTCGGATAACACGAACGACTTTTTGAATCGAGAAATGTATTTCAGGGCGGAGACGATCTCCCGGTTGCTCATCGGGGCAACATTGTCGGGCTAAGATAAAAGGATTACCTATGGCATTTTTTTACATTTTCCATATGGCATATCCATACTATACCATTATATCGGCAATCGTAGAACGATCTTCCCGTCCGGGGCGTCAAGTTACGGAAGCTCGCCAAGACGTTTCAGCCCGCCAGGCACGCCAAGGGGCCAAGCTCGCCAAGACGTTTAATCAAAAAGGGCTATATGAGAAGCCTTTTGTTTAAAAAGTCTTGGCGTTCTTGGCCCCTTGGCGGGCTTGGCGCGCTGTAAACGTCTCGGCATTCTTGAAAGTTCTCGGCGAGCTTGAACTCCCTTGCAGATCAGCGCATGAGCAGCTTCCGTATCCCCGGATGTCGCCTGACGATTTCCCGGTAGATGTCTTCTTCCTCGTCATGCTTTCCCTGCAGTGCAAGGGCCTGGCTGATCTGGTTTCTGGAATACAATACGCCTTCGAGGTAATCGATGGTGTAAGAGTAGTTCATGGCGGAGATGAAGTGGCTGGACGCGGCGTCATAATCACCCATGGATTTGAACGTCAGCCCGAGATTCATCAACTGGTCTGCCACGCTTCTGACGTTGCCCGTTTCTCTGGCTGCCCGCAGCGCGTTCGTAAACTGTTCTCGCGCCAGCTCTGGCTCACGCATGCTCATGTACACGATGCCCGAATTGCCCACTGCGACCGACCTGTTGAGCTTCACCGAGGCCCTGCCTGAATATGTGCCCATGGAGGCGGACTCTTCGAAGGCCCGGAGCGCTTTCGCAAGATCGCCCAGCACCATATGGCAGGTGCCCATGTTGTTGCAGGCCGCCATAGCATCGGCTTCCGCCTCTGCGCCTATCTGTGCGTCCCGGAAATAGTTGATGGCCTGGCCGGTTTCACCTGCCTCGTATCGGACGATGCCGAGGTAGAATCCTCCTAGCGACCTCAGGCCTCTCCTGCCGGCGCTTTCCATGCCTTTTTCGAATGCGGTCAGAGCTATCCTATAATCGCGATTGTCAAGTGCAATACATCCTTCCAGCATGTGCGCATAAGCTTTGAGATCTGGATCGGGCGCAGTTTCGCATGCGCGCCGGCAGTATCCTGCGGCCGCTGCTTCTTTGCCCATCAGCATGAAGTTCATGGCGAGAATAGCGTTGTACTCGTACTCCAGATACTTGTTCCTCCTGCCAGGCCTGTTTATGGCGAGATACCTGACAATGGCCGGTGACGGGTAGATGTTGAAGAGCAGTATGCAGAGCGATGCCAGGAGGTCCGATCTTTCAGGGCTGTCATCCGCCCTTTGCAATGCCGAGATCACAGAGACCAGCGTCCGGCACTTCTCAGCTTTGCTTTCTGCGTCGATTTGCCTGTAATATCCAGGGTATGCGGCCATGTGGTCTAGAATGTCGATGATGTCTTCCTTGCATTCGGTCCCCATATCGTTCGACCGGCGATCGATAAGAGCATGGACATAATCGGCCAGCGAAGCGGAAACTGCGCTCTTGCGTTCCTGCGAGGCTGCCGCTCCGAACGATCTGCAAGGCAGCAGTCGTATCTCTTCGACAGATTCCCTGATGGCCGGGTTTTCCAGGCTGATGATCTCTTTCCTGATGCCCATGCCATACCCAGCCGCCGTGAATGAGACTGCGAACCGGTGCAGATATTCCCGGACATGCCGATTGAAAACGTCGAATGGCGGCAGGTCATCGTGACAGAACGGGGCGTTTGTCAGTCGCCAGTAGAGATCGCGAGAGAGCCGTTCCTCTCTGTCGTTGCCCAGTTGCTTCAGTATGGTGAAGTCTGTCGTGGCCATCGCTTCCAGCAGGTCCCTGCCGGCATCTGGAGAGAACTTTCCGGCAAGATACAAGGCTGTCTCCGAAATCGCCTCCAGCAGCCGGGCTGCGCCAGGGTGGCTTGCAGACTGCTCTGCGAGCTTCCATGCGTCCGCTATGCCAAGGTAAGCGCCGAGAGCGGCAAGGCGGTCCCAGTCCTGCGTCCTCTCTCCCTGCATGTTCGACCACGGAATACTGTTCGAAGTTCGCGACCAAATAGGTTCACCGGCGATCTGCGGACGATGCTGTCGATTTTCAACTTTAACTGCGACCCGCGAAACAATGTCCGACACGTCCGTGTTTAACACATGTAACCTTCATTCCTCTGCGGATGGAACATATTCTCATGCCGGACGAGCGGGCGGAAACGGAAGTATTAAGGCTCTCTGACCGGGCGATGGGGGTTGTATCCACGGTGATATTTTACCTGATCATGATCCTGTTTATCGCCATCGCTATATTGCTGATCGGCCTGGCTTTCGACAGAGTATATCTCGCGGCGACCAATTTTCCCAGCGTCTCGCTCGATGTCCTTTTCGAGGCCATCGGCTTTACTACTGTGGGGGTGGCTGTCGTCGAGCTGGCCCGGACGATGTACGAGGAGGAGATACAGAGCCCGATCCAGATGACTGCACCGATCAAGATACGGCATTTTCTCGCCCGCTTTTTCACTGTCATCATTATTTCGCTGGCCATCGAGTTCCTGACGATGGTATTCCGGTTCAGCCACAAGGCGGACGAGTTCGTCTACCTGTACGAGGCGGCAGCCGTCGCCGCGGGCGCAGCGTTGCTGTTTCTCGCATGGGCCCTGTACAACTGGACCTCTGTAGCCGTAGAAAAGCACGAACAGGGGGCCGTAGATCAGCTCAAAAAGCGATAAGCCTGCAAATCATAGTTGTTTTTTCATTTGAACGATTTTTTGTATCTTTTAAGTATTTTAGGTAATAATTTTGTCGTTAAAATAGAAAAGTCTTTAAACTATCAGCCAATATGACTATTCATGCTCGAGCCGGCCAGTAATGACGGTGCTGGAAAGCTCGACGCGATCGTCTATCGCGCGGGCAGTGCGAGAGCATTTTACGTCTCCGAGCACGCGACGTCGCTGGCGAGGGGCGATGACTTTTCCATCTGCATGAACAACTTATCGAGACAGGTCGAGGAAGACCTGGCGTCAGGCGTATATCCGTCGCCGGGCCGCGACATTCATCACACTTTTGTCACATCGATCGACGTTTCACTTGACCTTCGTGACGGCTGCCGGAAACAGCCATTCGTCTGCCGGGTGGACGAAACTCTGGATTCTCGCGGCCGGATCACCTTCGAGTCGCAATGTCCGACCAACTACCTCTTCGAAAGCGGCCGTTCCATAGCCGATGCCGTCACAAAGCTTAAAGACGTGATCGCGGTGCGCTATGAGGGCGAGAGCATATCCGACCTGATGCGCGAGCTGCCAAAGCGGCCCATGATGACTTCTTTCTCGCTGCAAAAAGCGATGAAGCCATGTCGATGGGTAAGCTCGGCAATCCGCAGCGAAAACGGCGGCTACGAGGCGCTGTCGTTGGAAGTCCCCGCGAGCGCGAAAGGAAGCGAGCCGTTTATCGCGCTCCGCAACCTGGAATCTGCGTTGTCCGATGTCGACTTATCGAAGGCTCCTGTCATGAAAGGGGAGCCGGTATATTGTACCCTCGACGTTCCCCTGCATATGGCCGCTGGACCGATCATCCGACGCTTTTTTGTCTCTGTTTCTCGCTATAATGGCTCTTCGACTCCCTTTTATGCTTCTCATATCCCGCAATGCGACATGATGCTTCGATCGGCGACCTTTGAGGGCGCCGTAGAGGCCGCACGTAATGCAATCGCGATGAAGTACCGCAAAAAATCGGCCGACGAGATCGTGGGGGCACAGAAAAATTCACCGATTCTGACCGCTGCTCATGTGCAGCCAAATTAAAGCTCGGGAAAATCGAATACGTCCTGCCCGTAATCCTGCTAAAACAAGAGAACCCGAGGCTCGGTCGCGCGCGAGCGCCATCGCATCCGGCACCGGAGTCACTATAATCCTGTCTCGCCGCGAACAACGAGCACCGGCCGCGTCGCCCTGCGAACGACCGACTCTGACACGCTGCCCATGAGGATGTGCTCCAGGCCTGTCCTGCCGATGTTACCTACGACGATCATGGCGACCTTTTCCTTTTCTGCCGCCCGGATGATTTCTTCCTCCGGGTAGCCGCGGACAATGGTTCCGGTCGCCTTTACGCCGACTTTCTCGCACTTTTCCGCCAGGTATGCCAGCGCGTCTTCTCCTTCTTTGCGCAGCTTCAAATTCTCTCCTTCGTAGCCGGTGATATCGTCATGATGCCTCAGCGCGAAAAACTCCAGGCTCTTCAGGTTGACGACGTAGACGCCCAGCACCTCTGCGCCTGTCCTTGCGGCGATGTTTACTCCATAGTCTACTGCCCTGATGCTGGCCTTCGACCCGTCCGTTGCTATTAGAATCTTCATAGCTCATTTCTCCGTGAGACCCAGCGCTTCGAGGGCCTTACGATCGGTAAGCGTGTAGTTGATCCATTTTCCGCTCCGCCTGTCTTTGACGATGCCTGCGTGCTTGAGCACCTTCATGTGATGGGAAATGGCTGTCTGCGGCATGTCCATGATTTTCATCAGGTGACAGTTGCACAGATCGCCTTCGGACAGTGCGTAAACGATCCTGACTCGCACGGGGTCTGACAGTGCCTTGAAGAAATCAGACTGCTTCCGTGCCATCTCCTCATCAGGCACTCGTGCCTTGCAGCGTTCGCAGAGCATGGCAGCGATGGCCGGACAGCTTTTGTCAGATCCTGCGATTTTCTTCATTGCTCAGATGTTAGCGGCTATACATTAAAAAGTTTTATCGGCCGGACGTCTCCGGATCGACATGAAGTCCCATTTGCCAGTCGGTGGTCAGTCAATCCAGCTGAGGATCACGTCGCGATTCAGGACCGGAGCACGTCTGTCCTTTACGACTGGATAGCCGAATACCAGCGGCGCTATGAGCTTGTGGCC
>JAEZKS010000214.1 GCA_023436075.1 Methanobacteriota archaeon | reverse complement strand
CAAGTCCACGCTGCTCCGCATGATCGCCGGGCTGGAGCCTGTTACCAGCGGTGAAATCCTGGTAGGCGAGAAGAAAGTGACCGGCCCGTCACCAAGCATCGGCTTCGTCTTCCAGGAATACACGCTGTTCCCATGGCGCACGGTGCAGAAGAACGTCGAATTCGGCCTGGAGCTGAAGAAGCTGTCCCCGGAGAAGCGGACGGAGATCGCAGACAAGTATATCGACATGGTCGGCCTGTCGCGGTTCAAGGACGCCTACCCGCATCAACTCTCCGGCGGCATGAAGCAGCGGACGGCCATCGCGAGGACGCTGGCGGTCGGGCCCCAGATACTCCTGATGGACGAACCATTCGGCGCGCTGGACGCCCAGACCCGCAACATCCTCCAAGGACAGCTGCTCGACATCTGGCAGAAGGAGAAGGTCAACATCGTCTTCGTCACCCATAGCGTCGACGAAGCCGTTTTCCTTGCCGACAAGGTGGCGATCATGACGGCGCGGCCCGGCCGCATCAAGGAGATCGTTGACATCGACATACCCCGGCCAAGAGTGCGGACGGATACGGCGGTCAACGAGGTCCGTGACGCTATCCTTAAATCGCTGTTCGACGAGGTCAGCAAGCTGTCGGACCGCTGATACCTACAGGGACGGCGACTATGCCCATGGCTAAAAATGACACAGCCAGATGCCTTTTTGTCTGGCAGGCCCATGTATGGCGACGGTAATATATATAAGAGTTTAGAGTACGCATTATATGGGGCGAGTATATGGTAGAGAGGTTGAGCACGGGCATTCCGGGCCTTGATGAGATGACCGGTGGCGGTTTCATCAAGGGAGACACGGTCCTGGTGACCGGCCCGCCGGGCACAGGCAAGACGACGTTCGGACTCCAGTTTCTGATTGATGGCGCACACAGGGATGAGCCTGGCGTGTTTATTACCATAGAGGAGCAGCCGGAGAAGATCGCGGCCGACGCACTTAATTTCGGATGGGACCTGAAGAAGATGGAAGCAGACGGCAAGCTCAAGCTGGCCCAGCTCCAGTCGGACATGCTGCAGGCGGGCGGGGCCCCGATACTGCAGTGTATCAAGCTGATCCGCGACACCGGCGCGAAGCGGGTCGTCGTAGATCCGATCTCGCTGTATTCGACCAGCGTCTCCGGTCAGAGCGAGTTGCGCAGGGAGCTGTACGCGTTCGTCAACTACATGAAAGCAAACGGCGTCACTCTGCTCCTGACACATGAAGTGCCTGACATCTTCACCCGGATCTCCCGCATATCGGACTACGGCCTGGAGTTCATCGTGGACTCGATTATCATGCTCCAGTACGTCGAGATGGAGTCCGAGATCTATAAGTCGATAAACATCCTGAAGATGCGCGGCAGCGACCACGATCGCTCCATCAGGCGGTATGAGATCGGGCGCAACGGGTTCGAGCTGAAGTCCCGCTTCGAAGGCTACGAAGGTATCATGAGCGGCACGGCCAGGAAATCGGGTCCGCAGGCGTTCATGGAAGCGTTCAGGAGATAAAAGGTGTACGCGCCAGCTATCAGCACGACTTTCCTGCTGCTGGCGGCGGCCTGTTTCGTGCCGATGCTGGCTTTCCTGTACTTCATCAGCCGGTTCTACGAGATGAAGTTCGGCCAGCGGGCTCATTACCGTATCTTCATCGTATCTGCGGCTGCATATGCCGTGCTGCTGGCCGTCGCAGCGGCAGGATATTACAGATACGAGCTCCTGACAATCGCGAACGGGCTGGCGCTGCTTGTGCTATTCGTCTACGGCTTGCGCCTGTACCGGATGATGACAGGGGTGACTAAGTGATTACCGTCACGCCGATGGACCTCATCCAGTGGTATCTCATGTTCGTGGCGCTGACCATCTTCTGGTACGTCATCCGTGACATCAGCCGCCGCCTCGGCGATGCACTTCGCATGCGCCGGTACTACCTGCTGTACGATCTCGGCGAAGCCCTGCTGGTGACAGCGGCAGTCATGCACTTCACTAACTTCGTATTCAAGATCGAGATTCCGGCCGCCAGTGCGGACTTGTACCTGCTGCTGACGAGAGGGCTCTTTCTGTCCGCGGCGCTGATATTCGTGGCAGTGACACTGAAGTACTGGGCCTGGATCATCCCCGAAGTGCTTGCCGGGCGGAAGAAATAACGCTTATATCAGTTCCCAAGCTTTATCAGATAGAAAACAAAATAATGAAAGGAGAACACGAATGGCCAACAGGATCATGGTCGTGGACGATGAGCCGGATGTCGTCGATCTAGTCAGGCTCGTCCTCGAGAGCGATGGTTTCGACGTCGTCACTGCGTACAGCGGGAAAGAGGCGCTGGAAAAGATCGACAAAGATCTGCCCGATCTGGTGCTTCTGGACATCATGATGCCCGGAATGGACGGCTGGGAAGTGTACAGCCGGATCCGGGCGAACCCGAAGACGAAGGACGTGCCAGTGGCCATGCTCACCGCAAAATCGCAGTCCATCGACAAGATGATCGGCCTGCACGTCGTCAAGGTTGATGACTACATAACGAAGCCATTCGGTCGATCAGAGCTACTTGAAAGAGTCAAAAGGATTTTGAAAGAGAAGGGAAAGCTGCAGCCTGCCGCTAAGTAAAGCCCGCTTTTCCGGCCACGTTTCGTTTCAGGCATGCGACTCAGCCTCGCTACGTCGCTCTTTGCTGTGCGGAAAGATCGAACGGCCGGTCTGAGCCAGTTACTTATATTCGACCATTACTGACGTGCAGCCGCTATAGGGGGCCAGCATCGCAGCCTCGGCTTCGATCTCCTGGCGCTTTTCATGCGGGAATAGATCGAATGGTTCTATGGCGATACTCATTCGTCTGCCACTTTTCCGGCTCCGCCATGCAGCAGTCGCCATTCCGTCGACCAGGACGATGCCCGGGTTGCCGACGGTCCGCCACAGCTTGCGGTGCCAGGATTTGTCGGGTACGATAGTATCCCGATCGCGCATTTGCAGCAGCGGCTCATGGGGCGGCAGGAAGCGTACGCCTGCAGGGGTTCGGGACGACATGAACCGAGTCACATCATCCCGGAGCAGCCAGGCGCTCTTCCCCTCGAAGTCGACCCCGACGAGCTTGTCCTCGACAAGCGCCCATGCGCGCGATGCCTGCGCCGGGGAAATTCCGGCCCATTGTGCAAAGTGCTCCGGAGTGGAGGGACCGTAGCAGTGCAGGTAGCGGCGCACCAGCTCCGCCCGGGCCTTCGACTGGTCGGCTGCCGGCAACATGGCGCCGAGCCACTGGTCCATGCGGACGAAGCGCGCCTTGTTTTCCTGCCGTGGCACGTAGCAGAACAGACCTTGCAGCGACACGGCGTACATGGCGAAGCGAGCCAGGGACTCGCCGAGGAACTGCCCGGGCGCATACAAGGATGCCGACTGCCACCCCGTCCGGCGCCCGGCATCCAGCTGCCCGGCGACGCGGTTGCCGATCTCCACCCCGAGCTCGTCCTTCGTCAGGGCGCGGCCGTCGAGGGCCGTGGCCATCGCCGCTGCGGTGAGATCGACCAACTCCGTGGCGCTCATGCCGACCTTGTCCAGCCCCGCCCCAGCGCCCTGGATGAAGAAGCGCAGCGACTCCTCGTCGTCGGGCAGTACTCCGGCGGTAAAGACGTCGGCGTCGGAGGTCGGGAATATAAGAGGAGCCCCGCGGAAGCTCATCGCCATCAGCAAGGCTTTATCGGTCAGTTCCCGTATGATGGCATTCGGCGTAAGTCCGGATACCCGGGCATGGAGCGCCAGCGCCGCCGACCCGGGCGGGCTGTCCTGGATGCCACAGGCGCCGGCCGCTGCGGCCAGCGATCCCGGCGGCAGCCTTGCCGCAAGATGATGACTGTCCAGGCGAAAGGCTATCGCCTGTTCCCGATCTGCACTGACAGCCTTCGACGATCGCATATGCTGTTTCCATTCCCCCGTCGTCTTAAATAGGCATTGATCGCCATGCTTGCCGCTGTTCGGCAGATCAACCATTTTTTACGCATTCAATGCTTTTGTTTGCCTTTATTGCGATAGATATGGCCCGTCATGACATTATATATTAATAATATTTATATTTACACGCCGGGAACCTTTGCATATTGGGGCAGTACGGGCACCGGTAGTGGCGGCGCCCGCACCGCGGAGGAGGTGTGTGGACGGTAAGCCCTGGCGAATTTCTGGGCAGGTGGATCAAGGGGAACAGCTACTTCATCATCCTCGCGGCCAGCCTGATGCTGCTCATGGCGATCACGAGCGCGCAGGGACTTCACATGGCCACCGGCATCGACACGCTGGTGTTCAAGGACACGCAGATTTACCGTGACATCGACTATTACCAGGAGAACTTCCAGTCTACCACATTCCTCATACTGATCACCTCCGATGACGTGCTGGACCCGCAGGTCATCGACGCCATGTCGAGGCTCGAAACCCAGATACGGGCCAACCCGAAGGTGACTGCCGTTGCCGGCCTCCATACATTCGCACAGGCACAGCCTGCCGGCACGATGAGCAACCGGGCGAGCATCGAGCAGATGATCGCGCAACTCCCCGCTGAGACGTCACAGTTCCTGGTGCTCGACCCGCATCACACCATCATGACGGTGACACTGCGGGGCGACGTGGAGGAGGAAGACCAGCCCCCGATCCTTGAGGATGTAAAAAGCGCGATCCAGTGGGTGCCCATGCCGCCTGGCACTTCGGCCGTGGTCACCGGCAGCACCGCCATGATGCTGGAAGTCCAGGAAGAGATGATGCGCAGCCTCATGACCATGCTGGCTACTGCCGTGGTGCTCATGGTGCTTGCACTCTGGCTCACCTTCTCCCACTCCCGCTGGCGCCTGCTGCCGCTGCCGATCGTGCTCGTCGGCGTGATCTATACGACCGGCGTGATGGGCGTGGTCGGCGTGCCGATCACCATGGTCTCTATGGCCGTCTTCCCCATCCTGATCGGCCTGGGCGTCGAGTACGCCATCCAGTTCCAGAACCGCATGATGGAGGAGCTGACGTCTGGCAAGACGCCCGGCGATGCGATCATCGCCACAGTGAAGCACATCGGGCCGCCGGTGACATACTCGGTCATGACGTGCTGCCTCGGATTCCTCTCGATCCTCTCGTCCCCAGTGCCTATGATCTACGACTTCGGCCTGATGTGCCTGATCGGAGTGGTCGTCTGTTTCCTGACCGCGCTGTTTCTGCTGCTGTCGATACTGGCAGTCCTGTCTCGCGGAAAGCGCTTTGAGATGAAGCGATCGGACGGCGGGGTCATGGAGAAGCTCATCGAGCGTGTCGCCGAAACGACCACCCGGCACCCAGTAGTGATCATCGTGGCGGTCCTTGCCATGCTCGCAGGTTACGCGCTGGACCCTGGCATCGGCGTGGAAATGGACCAGTCGACCTTCGCTCCGCAAGACCTGCCGTCAGTGGTCCTCTTCCGCAGCCTCAGCAACGCCATGGGATTCGAGAGAGGCGATATGGTTATCCAGATCAAGGCGCAGGACGTGACAAGCCCCGAAGCGATCAAATGGATCAAGGACTTCTCCGACTACGAGCGGAGCAACAATCCCGAGGTGCTCGCAGTCAACAGCATCGTCACGGCCGTAGAGGCCCGCAACAACGGCACGCTCCCTGCCTCGGGCCCAGATCTGGCAAAAGCGATCGCCGGAATCCCCCCGGATGAGCTGAAGAGCTACGTAGACGACTTCCGGGGCACTGGCGTGATCCGCATGACCATCAACAGCCTGGAGACCGAGCGGGAGATCAGCATGCTGCATCGTGTCGAGAATGACCTGAAGTTCTTAAGGCCGCCGGCGGGCATGGAAGCGTCCTTGAGCGGAGAGCTGCAGGTGACGATGATGACTCTCGGGTCGCTGCAGGGTGACCGGCTGACGATGACGCTATGGAGCGGCCTCCTTTGCCTGATCGGGCTGTTGATCGTCTACCGGGGCAACTGGGTACGCGCCTTCGTGCCAGTGTTTGCAGTAGTCATCGTCACCGGGCTCTCCTGCATCGTGATGATCTTGCTTCACATGAAGTATACGCCGCTGTCGGTGACGATGGGGGCGCTGACCATCGGTATCGGCATCGACTTTTCTATCCTGCACATGGAGCGATACTATGAGGAAAAGTCGAAGGGCCTGGCCCCGAAAGATGCCATGCGCGTCGCAACGGCGAAGATCGGCAACGCCATTTTTTCGAGCGCGAGCACCGTGATCGCCGGCTTCGGCGCGCTGGTCATGTCGAACTTCTCCATCCTGAGCAACTTCGGCATCGTGACGATCATCGACTTCCTGCTGGCCCTGTGCAGCGCCTTCGTCATCATGCCGCCGCTGCTCGTGACTCTTGACACGTGGTGGTCTCGGGTACGTGGGGAGGTGGTGCCATCCCGCGCCTGAAAGCCGTAGCGTTGGCCGCGTGTCTGCTGGCATTGCTCGCCCTGGCAATCATACCATCCGCCCACGCCGCAATCGTCGGAGGGCCGATCATCGACGCCGCCGTATACGGCAACAAGGAGTTCTACCCCGGGCAAACCGCGCCCCTGCTCGTCGTGGTGCAGAACGAGGGGTATCTGGAGTCGCTCTCCGGCTTCAGGGTTGATGAGTCGCTGATCAATAAGGACAGCCTGATCGTCTCTGCCGATGCAGCACGTTCTGCGTCAAGCTCCGGCTCGCAATCGTCGGATTTCAAGTCTTCATCGAGTTCCGTCTCTCAATCGCCGGGACGCACGGATAGCGCGGTGGCGAGCGGGGACGTGGGCGTAACGAATGCCAACAGCGCGTCGATCTCCGAGGCTGCCAGCCGCTTAGCTAGCAGCGATTACCTGCAGAGCTCATTCGGTGGCGTGGGAATCAATACGGCACAGGACGTCGATCTCGAGGCAACGACTGCGCTCGGGCTCGTCTGCCAGCTGACGCCCGGTGACTGCCCGGCGGAGGTCATCACCGGCGACCGGGCCCTGGTTGGCTCGCTATTGCCGGGCCAGGTCGGCGGTGGGCCAGATGCGTTCAGCTCCTTCACTTTCGGGTTTTACCAGCCGATAGAGTACTGGATCCGGGTCAACCCCGACGCGGCGCCAGGCCACTACCTCCTCCCGTTGATCTGCACATACAAGCAGCTGATCGACGACTACCAGTACGGCTCCGTCGATGGCACGATCCTCCGCAACAAGAATTACGTCGAAAGGACGGAGGTAATTATGCTGGACATCGTGATCATGCCCCGGTTCGACCTGGTGATTACTAACATGATCACGTCGGGCATGATCCCTGGCAACGATGGGATCATCGTGGCAACTGTGTCGAACTTAGGAAGCCTTCCAGTCGACGACGCAGTCGCATACCTGCTGCCGAGCACGCTCGGGCCGCCGCAGGATGAAGTGAACGACCCGCTGAACTACCAGCTATGGAACTACCAGGGATACGCCATGGAGCAGCCGATACCGGTGGCGCAGTACATGGTGGTGCCGGTCCAGAACTCTCAGTACCTTGGTCACATGGAGCCGGGCGAATCCCGCAACGTCAAGTTTACCGTCGGCATTTCCGAGGACGCCAAAGAGAGCGATTTCCCGTTAAGCGCCGTCGTCTCGTACAACGACCCGTGGGACCAGCCGAAGTCCTCGAACATAGAGACCTTCGGCGTTCACGTGGAGCCGGAAATGCGGTTCAGCGTCGACGCGGGCCTGGTCGACATCAAGTGTGGCCGCTCCTGCGTCGCTGATGTCACTCTGACCAACAATGGCACCCAGGTCGCCCGGGACGCCATCGTGCGCATGAACGCGCTGGACCCGTTCACGGTTAGCTATGATACGATGTACCTGGGCGACGTAGAGCCCGGAGCGAACGAGACCGCCCGATTCGGCATCAAAGTGAAGCCCGACGCAGTGCCTGGCGAATACTACGTGACCCTGGAGGTCAAGTACTACGACGACCAGGACGACCCCCATGTAACAAAGATCATACGTAAGGCCATCGTCGTGCTGCCTCAGCCGACGATTATAGAGACCGTCGCGGAGAACTGGCCGCTGTCCGTCGGCATTGCGCTGCTCGCCGTCCTGGGCATCGCATACATGGGCTACAGATGGCGCGGGAAAAAGCGAAAACCGCCGATGCCAGGGACCGCTCCGCCCGGAGAAAACAGGCTGATCACTGATGGCGAAAGAGATGACAAGGACAGATGAGGAGAAGAAGAATAGCCGATTGCAGGTCGGCCGATGACAGAAGGATTACCGGGCGGACGGTCCTTCAGGGCATCGGGATTAAAATCAACCAATAGAAACAGAAAACGCCCGAACCGGAAAGTTTTAAAGCTCAGGTCCTATAAATGACGTATTGAACGCTGGTGTCGCATTAAATTTTTAAAACACGCATTTAATGCACACAGACAGCGCGCTAGAGATAAGTTATCAGGGCTGCAAGACTATAACGGGGCTGCTGTTAATACAATCTCTAAAAGTATTTATCCTATGTAAATGATGTAGCAATTCGACAGAATCGGTGATCATAGTGAGTGAAGAGAAAATAACGGAGCAAAGGCAGGATGACCTCTGCGGCGGTCTGGAATTCAAGACGACCGCGGACATCGAGGTTCCTACTAAGCTCATAGATCAGGTCATCGGCCAGGAGCACGCCGTGGAGGTCATCAAGAAGGCGGCCAGCCAGCGTCGCCACGTGATGATGATCGGCACGCCAGGCACGGGCAAGTCCATGCTCGCGAAGGCAATGGCCGAGCTGCTGCCAAAAGAAGAGCTGCAGGATGTGCTCATCTACCACAACCCGGAGGACACCAACAACCCCAAGGTAAGGGTCGTCCCGGCCGGGAAAGGCAAGCAGATCGTCAATGCCCATAAGGTTGAAGCCCAGAAGAATTCCCAGCTACGTAACCTGATCATCGTTGTCGCGATGCTGGCCATTCTCGGATTCGCATGGTTCTATATGAAAGACCAGTTTTTCTGGGCCGTGCTCGTGGTATTAGTGCTCCTGTTCCTGATACGCTATATCACGCCCAAAGAGACTGTGATCACCCCCAAGCTGCTCGTGACCAATCAGGGCAAGACTAATGCGCCGTTCGTCGATGGGACGGGCGCGCACGCTGGAGCCCTGCTCGGCGACGTCCGGCACGACCCGTTCCAGTCGGGCGGCCTGGAGACGCCTGCCCACGACCGCGTCGAAGCCGGCGCTATCCACAAGGCGCACAAAGGTGTCCTGTTCATCGATGAGATCAACACCCTCCGCATGGAGAGTCAGCAGCACCTGCTGACGGCCATCCAGGAGGGCAAGTTCTCGATCACCGGCCAGTCCGAGCGCTCTTCGGGCGCCATGGTCAAGACGGACCCGGTGCCATGCGACTTCATCATGGTGCTCGCAGGCAACCTCGACGCCATGGAGGGCATGCACCCCGCGCTCCGGAGCCGTATCAAGGGCTACGGATATGAGCTGTTCATGCAGGACACGATGGAGGATAATCCTGAGACCCGCAGGCGGCTCGTCCGGTTCGTCGCGCAGGAAGTCATACGCGACGGCAAGATCCCGCACTTCGACCGCAGCGCAGTCGAGGAGATCATCCACGAGTCCATGCGCAGGGCGGGCCGCAAGGGCCACCTGACACTCAAGCTGCGAGACCTCGGCGGCCTCGTGCGCGTCTCGGGCGACATCGCGAGGGCGGAAGGCGTCCAGTTCGCGACGGCCGACCACGTGCTGAAGGCAAAGAAGATCTCCCGCTCCGTGGAGCAGCAGCTCGCGGACAACTACCTCGACCGGAGGAAGGACTACCGCCTGTTCCAGGCGGCCGGCGAGGAGATCGGCCGCGTCAACGGCCTTGCCGTCATCGGCGGCGACTCCGGCGTCATGCTGCCCATCGTGGCAGAGGTGACCCCGGCCATGTCCAAGTCGGAAGGCCACGTCTACGCTACGGGCAAGCTGCAGGAGATCGCCAAAGAGGCAGTCCAGAACGTCAGCGCGATCATCAAGAAGTTCACCGGCCAGGACATTACCGGCATGGACGTCCACATCCAGTTCGTAGGCACCTACGAAGGTGTGGAGGGCGACAGTGCGTCCGTGTCCATCGCAACCGCGGTCATCTCCGCGATATCCGGCATACCGGTCGACCAGAGCGTGGCTATGACTGGCTCGCTGTCGGTCAGGGGCGACGTGCTGCCCATCGGCGGAGTCACCTACAAGATCGAGGCCGCAGCGAACGCGGGCATCACCACCGTGCTCATCCCGAAGTCCAACATGGGCGACGTGCTCATCGAGGAAGCCTACAAGGAGCGGGTCAAGATTATCCCCGTCTCGAACATCAGCGAGGTCCTCGAATACGCGCTCTCCGGCAAGAAGAACGAAAGCATCATCGATAAGATCCGGAACTTCAGCGTCGACAAGATGGGCATCGGCATCTTCGACAAGGCGCTGCCACATTAAAAGATTGGATACAGAGGGCACGGAGGCCACAAAGGCCACGAGAGCCCTCGCAATTCTTTTTAATTCTATTATTAATACTCGTCTCTGCGGTCTCTGCGCCTTCTCTGCGGACTCTGCGAGGATTTCGTTCATCGCTTTGAATTTACAAGATCGAGACGTTGCCCTGTTTCAGGCTATGCGTCGAGTACCGGAGAACAGTTTTATTCCCGCAGCGAACGCAGAGAAGGCGCAGAGACCGCAGAGGGTTCTAAACATGCATACGAATATTTGGCGTGAGCAAGGGCGTGGCATGTGTCAATTGCCCACCGTTTTTCATCCGTTAATTGCAGGTCAGAGCGCCCGGTGTCAGCGGCCCGGCCGTCCGCGCGCGATGGCTCATTTTATAGCTCTGTCTGCTCGAACTTCATGACAGCAGCGCCCAGGAACAACAAGACCAGGACGGCAGTAGCGAGGACTGGCCATGGCCAGTACTGGTCCGCCTCCAGCGAAGTGCTCGTAGCCAGCGAGGTCGCGTAGCCGGTCAGGTTCCATGGCACGAGGTAGCCCAGCTCTTTCAGCGTGCCCAGCGCCTGGAATATGCCCAGGAAGAAGCCCCCTGTAATGCCAGTAATCAGAGGCAGTCCCAGAGTGATGCCACGAGATAACGTGAATGCACTGAGCGCGATAGCCATCGCCAGATAAAACATGATCTCGAGGGCAAGCACGCAGAGGCCCGCCAGGAACGGCAGCACTGGCATCGGGCTGCCCAGCTCAAGCGAGCACATGGCGTAGGCGATCAATGCCTGCGCAAGCAGGATGATGCCCAGCACGCCGGTGACGACCGCCAGTACCTTCGCAAACACGAAGGCTTTCCGGGAGAGGGGTTTGGACAGCAGCCATGCCGCAGTGCCAGACTCGCGCTCCTTGAGCAGGGTGTCGTGGCCGTAGATGACGGCCCCTATAAACACGGCAAAGCCGGCGAGCTGGAAGAAGATAGTCATGGCGGAATCGGCCACTTTCTGCCGGGACTCCTGGACAGAGTCTGGCGAAGGCGCCGGTACCGGCGTGCCGGTGATGTTGGCCGCCTGCTGGCTCGCATTGCCGTTATCGATAGCCGGGACGACGAACAGAATTAGGGCAACCAGCGCGTTCAAGACGAAGAACCAGAGGACAAGCTGGAATGTCAGCGAGCGCGTTCCCCACCACCGGGCATTCTCCTTCCGCAGCATGCTCCGGAAGCCAGCCATCGGACCATAGTCGGCCGATGATTTCAATGCACTTTCAGTTGCCATTGCTCGTCCCCTCCACAACCCTCATGTACACGTCTTCCAGCTCGAGCTTCTTGCGTCCGAACTCCACGACTTTGACGCCGCAGGCCTGGACCTCGTCGAGCAGGCAGTCCTCAGCCCTGGAATCATCAGTCACGTTTACCTGCATGGCCGTGCGGCCATTGTGCCCGGTCACGTTCACCATGGATACCCAGGGGAGCAGCAATAGCCTCTTCCTCACGCCTTCCAGATCGCCACCGCTCTTCATCACGACGTTGTATGAGACATTGCCGCTGCCGTACAAAAGCTCCTCCAGGGGAGCCTGCGCGACCAGCTCGCCGTAGTTCATGATCGCTACGATGTCGCTGACCCGCTGCACGTCGTCCAGGATGTGGGTCGAATAGAAGATCGTCGTCTTGCCACGGATCTTGTTCATCAGTTCCAGCACGTCCCGTCGCCCTGCCGGGTCCAGAGCTGCTGCAGGCTCATCGAGAATGAGCAGTTCAGGATGGTTGACGTATGCCTGAGCGATGCCCAGGCGCTGTCTTTCGCCGCCGGAGAAGCCCTTAATCGGCCGATCAGCCCGGTCCTCCATGCCGACCAGCTTCAGCGTATCCTCGATGCGGGCCTCGATCTCGACCGCCGGACCAGTGAAGAAGAAGCTCGACACGAACCGCAGCGTCTCCCGGGCAGTCATGTACTCGTAGTAGCGGGGATCCTGCGCCAGGTACCCGACCCGGTGCCTGATCTGGACGCTGTTTCCGATCGCATCCATTCCGAACGCTGTGCATGTCCCGCTCGTGGGGCGGATCAATCCGAGAATGAGCTTGATGGTCGTCGTTTTCCCTGCACCGTTCGGCCCCAGGAACCCGAAGATCGAGCCCTTTGGCACCTTCAGGTTGATCCACTTGAGAACAGGCCTGCCGTTATAGGCCTTCGCGAGCTTGTGTGTGCTGATGACCAGATTGTCTTTTCCGTCCATCCCATGACTCCTGGCAACGTTCGACATTCGCCAGTCAGCTAACAGCATAGCAATACGTACGCCAGACTAAATAGCTATTGATCTATCGGGCGATTATGCGTTACGCTTTCGATGGTCCTGTAGAAAAAAGTGTCGGAACAGGATGCGAACATGCTGCGGCATATCGAGCCAGGACGCCTCGCATAGTTGTGGCGAGGCGGCCTCCCGATGAGACTGGTTAGATTATAGCTCGAGCTTCTCGAACCTCGTCACAGCGGCAGCGATGAAGAGGACGACCCAGACAGCCGTGGCGAGGACTGGCCAGGGCCAGAACTGGTCCGATGCCAGCGAGGCGCTCGTAGCCAGCGAAGACGCGTATCCGGTCAGGTTCCATGGCACTATGTAGCCTAGCTCTTCGAAGTAGCCCATCACCTGTAATATCCCCATGAATAAACCCCCGGTGATGCCGATGAGCAAGGGCAGGCCAAGCGTGACCCCGCGGGACAGCGTGAACGCGCCGAGAGCGATGGACAGTGCCATGTAGAACAGGACGCCTATCCCGAGCACACAGAGTCCGGCCAGGAATGGCAGTACTGGCATGGGACTGCCCTGCGCGACGGAGCACATGATGTAGGTAATAGCTCCCTGCGCAAACAGGACTACGACCATGATGCCGATGCCTGTAGCGAACACCTTGGACAGCACAAAAGCCTTCCTGGAGAGCGGCTTGGACAGCAGCCAGGCTGCGGTGCCCGACTCGCGCTCCTTTAGTATGGCGTCATGACCGAAGATAGTCGCGCCTATAAACACGGCGAAGCCTGCAATCTGGAAGAATACGACCATGCCCATATTGGCCGCGTCCTGCTGAGAAATGGAGGTCTGCGTCGTTACTGTCACCTGAGGCTGCCCCGGTTCGCCGACATAGCCTGAAGATTCCGGAACTGGCGCATTGTTCACGACAGGCGGAACGATGAACAGGACAATAGCTACGAGCGCATTCAGCAGCAGCATCCATACCAGGAGATGAGCGGCCAGAGATCTAAGGCTCCACCACCTGGCGTTCTCCTTCCGCAGCATGTTCCGGAAGCCAGCCATCGGACCATAGTCGGCCGATGATTTCAATGCACTTTCAGTTGCCATTGCTCGTCCCCTCCACAACCCTCATGAACACGTCTTCCAGCTCCATCTTCTTGCGCCCGAACTCCAGGACCTTGACGCCGCCGGCAAGGACCTCCTCAAGCAGCCGGTCCTCTGCCGCCGCTTCGTCGGTAACGTTCACCAGCATGGCCGTGCGGCCGTTCTGCGATATCACGTTCACTGCGGACACCCAGGGAAGCTGTGCAAAGCGCGCTCTGGCTCCCGAGGCGTCGCCCTTTACCACGATATTGTAAGTGACGTTGCCCTTGCCGCACAGGAGCTCCTCGATCGGGGCCTGGGCCACGAGCTGTCCCTGGTTCAGGATGGCGACGATGTCGCTGACCTTCTGCACGTCGTCCAGGATGTGGGTCGAATAGAAGATCGTCGTCTCGCCTCGTATCTTGTTCATGAGATCGAGCACGTCCCGCCGCCCCATGGGATCTAGCGATGCCGCCGGCTCGTCCAGGATCAGCAGCTCGGGGTGGTTCACGTATGCCTGAGCGATGCCCAGGCGCTGTCTTTCGCCGCCGGAGAAGCCCTTAATCGGCCGGTCAGCTTTGTCCTCGATGCCAGCCAGCTTCAGCGTATCCTCGATACGGGCCTCGATCTCGTCCGCCGGACCATCATAGAAAAACCGCGCAGTGAACCGCAGCGTCTCCCGCGCGGTCATGTAATCGTAGTACCGCGGGTCCTGCGCCAGGTACCCGATCCGATGACGGATCTGCACGCTGTTTCCAATCGCATCCAGGCCGAACGCCGTACACGTACCGCTCGTAGGCCGGATCAGGCCGAGGAGCAGCTTGATGGTCGTCGTCTTGCCCGCACCATTCGGCCCGAGGAAGCCGAAGATCGACCGCCTGGGCACCCTCAGGTCCAGCGCCTTGAGCACCGGTTTGCCATTGTAGGATTTAGTGAGCTTATCCGTGCTTATGACTAGATCGTTCTTCTCGTTCATGTCGTGACCTCCCGGCAAGTTCCCCCGTCGACCGGGGGCCGGGCAGTATCATAATATACAGTCCGGATTATATAACTATTGATTTGTCGCACAACCATCCATCGTCGGTCACTCGATCGCATATCATCGTGCCTAATATCGGTACCCCAGCAGGTTCCAGAAGTTCAGGAACCACAGGAAAGCCGCCAGTGCGATCGCCACGATCGTATAATGTATCCTGCCCGGCAGGCTCCAGTAACGCCGGTACCATGCCAGGGCTGCGAAACCGATAGCCCCGATCGTCAGCAGTGCTGCCAGGATTGGAATCGTGAGCACGACGAGCAGCGCCAGTGGAACGCCGTAAGCCAGATCGTTATATGCCATCGTCAGGAGCAGCATGAAGCCGATGACGAACCCGATGTTCAGGACGCATGCCACGGCTGCGACCCATTTTGCAATGACCTGGTCCCGGCTGGTTGCGGCTTTTTTCCTGCGACGGAGCAGCCATGAGACCGGCCATGCGATCAGTGCCGAGAGAAATACAAGCAGACAAAGAGCCAGCAGGGCAAGGTGGAAGCTCATCGTCTGGTACCATTCCGCTTTCACCAGCGAGCCGCCCTCAGGGTCACTGTCGATGAACAGGTACCGTGTACTGCCGTCGGGGCTGTCGCGAAAGACCATTTTGACGGTGCCGTTCAGCTCCTCGAAATAGCCTGGCTGCGTCTCGACGAACGTGTGGCCCACAATGCTGATCGTGCCATTGGGGTTCGCCGTCACGTCATATTGCTGGGACAGGCCGCCGACGATCTTTTCGATGGTCGTGAAAGCGGTCCGCGTCGAATAATATGTGCCGGCATAGCCCGATGCACGTTCCTGGTAACCGGCCATTGGCTCCGGAGTGACCGGACTTCCCGCCGGATAATAGCGGTCGAAGAAACCCTGTAATACGTCCGTGTAGGCCCAGGCACCCTGATCGCCGTTAAATGCGACAAAGATGCCGAGGCATTCATCCGGCACGAGGCAGATTTCACTGTGGAATAGCAGCATATCGCCAGCCTTGGTGAGCGTTCTTTTACCGTTGATGTCTGTCTCGACCAGGCCGTAGGCCATCCCGTTCAGCCGGGGATCGTTAGAGAACTGCCTTGTCAACATCAGGATGGCCGTGCTCTGATTGAGTATGCTGTTATTACCATATTTGCCCCCATCCAGCCGCGCGATCATGAAATGAGCCATGTCGGCGGCCGTAGCGCTGATCGATCCTGCCGGCGCCGGCACCACGTACTCGAAGCTGCCCGCCTGATAGTTATCGCCGGAATACGTGTATCCTTTTGCCAGGCGCACCGCCAGGCCGGCGGGCACCGGCTGGCGCGACGTGGAATTGCTCATGCCGAGCGGGGCGAAGATGTTCTCGTCCATATACCGGTCGTAAGAGATGCCGGTGACCTGCTCGATCAGGTACCCTTCCAGCGCCATGCCATAGTTCGAGTAGCTGGTCGCTTCTCCGGCCGGCCTTGTCCGTACCGGCATATCGTAGGCGATGTAGTCAGCGAGCGACGGCATCTTCTCGGGGTCAATGACGAGTGACTTGCCGCAGGCGTCCTGGACCTCGAAGCCTGCAGTGTGCGCCATCAACTCCCCGGCTGTGATCGGCCCGTAGACGCTGCCGGGAATCTTGAAGTCCTTGAGGTATTCGTTGATATCTCTGTCCAGGCTCAGCCGGCCCTGCTCGGCAAGTTGCATGGCGGCTGTTGCCGTAAAGGCCTTCGAGCCGGAGCCGATGCGGAACAGGGTGTCATCGGCGCTTACGGGCGTGCGGTTTTCGACATCGGCGTATCCGTAGCCCTGTGCAAAGATCACCTGCCCATCCATGACAATGGCGATCGCGCCGCCAGGAGAGCGATGATCGTCGATTTGCTTTTGCATGATCTGGTCGACGAAAGCCTTAAGTGCGCCGATATCGTTCAACATCGGCGGCTGAAGCCCGGCTGCCGACGTCGATATGGCCGGCGCGGCCGGAGCTGATTGTGCGAAGGCCGTCAGGCATTGCGACAGCGCGATGATCAGGACGAATAAAATGGCCAGGCTTCGGCGGCCTGCATTCATGAAATGCCAGCTTCGTCCGGGGGTAAGTTCAGTCATAATTGTCATATCTCCACATACTATCAATAACGAACGGCAGGGGAGGCTAATGACTGCCTCCCTTTGCCGTTCGTTACGTCTCGATCGGCTTTTCCATCCCCTTCCGCCTCTTCTTATCCATCTCCTCTTCCTCGCGCTTCATGAAGGGCATCCACCAGTTGTACTTCTTCATGAGGATCATCACGGACGGCACGACCACCATGCGCATGAGCGTGGCGTCCAGGATAACGGCCAGGCTCAGCGCGAAGCCGATCTCCTGGTTCATCACCATCGGGGACAGCATCATGGCGCCGAAGGCGGCAGCCATCACGGCACCGCATAGCGTGATGATTGTCCCCGTGGACGAGACCGCCTGCATGATGGCGTCCTCGTCGGACTTGCCCTTGAGGACTTCCTCGCGGATGCGCGACACCAGGAAGATGTCGTAGTCCGTGCCCAGGCCCATCAGCACGCAGAACAGGAAGATGGGCATGATCCAGGAGATGGAGGCGCCCAGCCAGAACTGGAACACCAGGATGAAGACGGCCATCGCCCAGAGCAGGCTCATGAGCAGCGTAGCTATCAGCCGGATCGGGGTGAACACCGACCGGAGGAGCAGCATCAGCACGAGGAAGATGCCCACGATCACGATACCGACCACGAGCGGGTACTTGTCGGTGACCATCTTCTGGTACTCGTAGCCGCCCACACTGCCGCCGAGCAGCAGGGTCGTGCCCACGTGGGCGCTCTCATACCCTGCCAGCGTTTCCTGAATGGCGTCGGTGGTCTTCTGGGCAGCATCGGAGTACGGCGAGCCCGCGTATGACACCATCAGCACGGTCGTCCGGTCGTCCCTGCCCACGTGGCTGCTCATGTACTGCTGGTACATGGCGAGCTCGGAGCCCTGGTAGGCCGACAGATTATCGTAGCTGATCGTGCTGCCCTCGGGCCGGGTCATGGAATATACTTTTTCCACGCCAGGCACGCTGGCCAGCGCTGTCGACAGATCTTCGATCTCGGCCAGCGCTCCTCCCGAGTACTGTCCCTGACCGTCCCTGATCTCGGAAGGCATCGTGGCGACAACCATCGCCTGGCCCATCGTGTCGCTGCCTATCTGCGACGTCAGCAGGTCGAAGCCGACCTTGCTCTCGAGGCTGTTCGGCATGCCGGAGATCGAGTCGTTGCCGAGCTGCAGCTGTGAGAATATGGCAATCGAAGGTATGGTGACGAGCACTGCAAGTACCAGGATCAGCTTCGCGTGCTTCAGCACCCGGGAGGTGATGGCCTTCCAGATGCCGCCCGTCAGGCTCGGGCCCGCGTTGTAGATCTTCCTGGGCCAGAATACTTTGTCGCCCGCGAGGGTGATCACGGCCGGCAGTAGAGTCAGCGCGACCATCATGCCGCAGAAGATGGCGACAGCCATGCCGACGCCCAGCGACCGGAAGATGCCTTCGTCGAGGATGGTGAGCGCCAGGAACCCGATCATGGCCGTGGAGCCGCTCGAGGCGACACTCCGGCCTGCCTGGGCGACTGCGGCGCGGACCGAGTCCCTGACGCCGGCGCCGAACTGGCGCTCTTCCGCATACCGCGACATGACGAACACGCAGTAGTCAGTGCCCGCGCCCAGCAGGATGACGATCATCAGTATCTGGACCAGCACATACAGGTTCATTGCGGTGCTGATGATGCCCATGATACCCATAGCCACGATCAGCGCGACGACAATGACCGCCAGCGGTGTCAACGGCGCCGTTACGGACCGGAAGTACAGGAGCAGCACGAGCAGCACCATCACGATGGTAAGCATGGTGCTCGGATCGCCGCCGCTCTCCTGCATGTAATCGTAGTTGAGCGCGGCCTCGCCGGTCAGGTAAGCCTTGACTCCTGCGTACTGCGGGTCTTTCGAAACGTTCGCGATCGCCCCGCGGATGAATGGCGTGTTATCGCTGACGTTCGTCCACATGGTACTGACACCGGTCGTGATGACGTACAGCGAGACGTTAGTCCCGACCAGGTTCTTTACCGCTGATGCGGGCAGGACCGCCGGGTCACTATAGCCGTGCTCATCCACCCAGCTCGCTGCGAAAGCCGCCAGCGCATCATCGCTCATGTTGCGGGGCAGGTTGAGCAGGGCCGTCAGGTACGTTGTCTCAGCTGGCAAGCCCATGTTATTTGCCGTCGCAGACACTACAGCTGCCTTGATGACGTCGGCCTGTGGCCCGGCAGCATCTGAAATCCCGGCAACTGCAAGGGCGTTGTCATATCCCGCATAGAGGCCATGGTACAGGCCAGGTGTCATGGCAGCCAACGTGCTCCGCTGGACGCTGAAAATGGAGGAAGTGCCCGTTAAATTCTTGATATTCGGGTCAGTCGTGATAGCCCTATCCAGGCTATCGATGAAATGCATTGCCTGTATCCGATCGTCGGCCTGGACCACGACGATCGCCTGGCTCGACACGCCGGTCGAGAACTGCTCGTCGTACTTGTCCCCGGCGATCACGGCGCCGAGGTTGTTCGGGATGAATTTTTGCATGTCTGACGACAAGTTCTGTGCGAACACGCCGGTAAGCGGCAGAGAGACGAGGAGCACGAGTACCCACAGGGCTACTATAGTCTTGGGGTACTTCGTGACGGTCTCGCCCAGCGAATTGAATATGCTCATCTGTTATTCCTCTTGAATTCTAATGATCATCACGGGAGCGTCCGGTTCGATTACGGGAATGCCCCCAGGTACATTGCGACGGCCATGCCAGCGGTCAGGAAAGCCAGGGCCAGCAGACTCGATGCCGCTTTTCGATAGTATGCACTAATTGCGATGCGATTCTCCATTCTAACACCAGTCAGGGTTCATGGGCGGCAGGGGTGGACCATGGGAGGACAGCCGCCCAGGCCTGCCATTATTGATATCTATCTGCTCGTTCGGTTCTCATTCGGCAGCAGAATTGCCCGCGAAGCCGCCTGTCGCGTGTACCCTTATAGTTTATGCACATAACGAGTAGATGCATATATCATGATTATACACATCAATGTATTATGCACATGTTTCTTTTATGTACATATTGTGCATAGGTACCTACCTTTGTTAACTATATAAAACTTTTGGAGATTAATGAGTCCCTGAGCAAAAGCGATCGCCGGAAATGTAACTGTAGATGGTAGACGCCGCCATCGCTCAATGTTCCGGGCAGAAATGGATTTATACAAACATCCGCAAATTCCCAAGCGATGCAAGAGTTCTACGATGTCAGGGAGCTGAACGGCTATACGACAGTGATCGCATATGATAACGGCGAGATCGACGAGGTCTCGACTCACTTCCTCGCCGGCGCGGCTGCGCGGGCGCTCGCGGGCGGCTCATACGGCTTCACGACCGTAGACGATACGGCCAAGGCCGGCGAGGCAGTCGACGAGGCGCTCTCCCTCGCCCGGCGGCTCAACAAGCTGAACCCCCGGCCGAAGATCAGCCTGGCCCCTGCGCCCTTTGCCGCAAAGGACGTCTACAGGGTGAAGAAGAACCCGGCGGACAGATCGCTCAAGGAGAAACAGGACTTCTGTAAGTCGATCGAGGCGGCCATGAAGGCGGCTGACCCGAAAGGCCTGATCAAGAGCACCCGGGTGAACTACTCGGAAACCTACGCGCACACCGTCAACTACGGCTCCGACGAGCACCGGGTCGAGTTCGACCTCACCCGCTGTGGCTTCAGCTGCACAGCCGTCGCCGGCGAGAGCGGCGAGCTCCAGGTGGGACGGCGCAGCTACTTCAACGTCGGGGGATACGAGGTCTTCGACCAGTGCGACCCGGCAGCGCTCGCAAGGGAGGCCACGGAAGAGGCGATCAAGCTGCTCTCCGCGAAGCCTGCTCCCAGCGGCCGCTTCGACGTGATACTCGACCAGGAGCTGGCCGGCGTGTTCATCCACGAGGCGGTCGGCCACGCGTCCGAGGCGGACACTGTGCTGGAAGGCGACTCGTGCCTCGAGGGAAAGATCGGCCAGAAGATCGGCAGCCCGCTCGTCACCGTCCGCGACGACCCGACGTTGCTGCACTACGGCTATTATCCCTATGACAGCGAGGGCGTTCCCTCCCACGGGACCACCATCATCGAGAAGGGAATCATGAAAGCGTACCTCAACTCTCGCGAGACCGCCGCTAAGCTTGGCGGCCTGCCGGGCAACGCCAGGGCGGGCGGAATGGCAAAGCCGGTCGTGCGGATGAGCAACACGTTCATCGACAACGGCGACATGACGAAGGACGAAGTATTCGAGGGCGTGACCGGCATCTACCTGAAAGGCTCGCGTGGAGGACAGGTGAACACCGGCGAGGGCGTGTTCCAGTTCAACGCGGTCATGGGCTACCGGATAGAGAATGGTCGTATAGGGGAAGCCATCAGGGACGTATCCCTGTCCGGCAACACTTTGAAGACTCTCAACAATATCCTGCGCGTCGGCAACGACCTGAAGTTCAACTCGGGCCGTTGCGGCAAGGCGGGACAGGGCGTCCCGGTGGGCGACGGCTCGCCGCACATTCTCGTCAAGGACGCTGTCGTGGGAGGTCACGCATGATCGACCGGGCAAGGAAACTGATCGATCTCGCGCTGAAAGAGGGAGCAAGCGAGGCGGAAGTTTACGCAGAGGGAGGCAGGATCGTCGATCTGGAGACCGTGAGGGGCGACCTGGGCTACGGCGAGGAGAGCCACTCCGAGGGCATCGGCATCCGCGTGATTGTGGGCGGCGCCGAAGGATACTCGTCGTCCAACGATCCAGCCCGGTTCGAGGACGCGGTCAGGGCAGCCATCGCCTGTGCCCGTGCACGGCCGGCCGACCCGGACCTGAAAGGACTCCCGTCGCCGAAGCCGTACCGGAATATCCGGGGCGTTTTCGACGAGCGCGTGCCAGAGCTGAAGCTTGACCAGTGCATGGATATCGCGGCGGGAATGATCGAGGCGGCGAAGGAGGAAAAGGGCGCCTCAGTTACCTTTGGCAAGTTCCAGACTGCCGTCTCGGACGCAGTCATCC
Organism: Methanobacteriota archaeon; assembly: GCA_023436075.1. Lineage (GTDB taxonomy): Archaea > Halobacteriota > Methanocellia > Methanocellales > Methanocellaceae > Methanocella_A. The sequence goes on along the minus strand of JAEZKS010000214.1, from coordinate 4,696 downwards.
TGAACTCATCTGGCATCTGTGTCGAAGACCGAGAGACCGTGGTCATGGGCTACGTTGACGTAATCATCAAGGAAGGCGACCGCGTCTCCACGGCGTTCGACTACGACGTCTCGCACTCGCTAAACATCGACACGCCGGCCATTGGCCGCAAGGCAGCACAGCTCGCCCGCAGCTCGCTGCAGTCTGAGCCGGTCTACGAGCAGACCTGCGACGTGCTGCTCGGACCCAATGCGTTCGGAGATATCCTCGAATCGACGTTCCTGTCTTCGATCAATTCCGAGAACGTGCAGAAAGGCCGTTCCGGCCTGGCCGGCAAGATCGGCCAGCGCATCGGAGCCGAAGGCCTCACGATCGTCGATGACGGCCTGCTCGACGGCGGCCTTGGCACATCGAAATCCGACGATGAGGGCGTGCCTTCCCAGACGACAATCGTGCTAGACGACGGCGTGCTGAAGACCTTCCTGTACAACACGTACACCGCCGGCAAGGAGGGCAGAGAGTCCACAGGCAACGCAGTCCGGGGCTCGTACTCTACGCCGCCGCACGTCGGCCCACGGAACATCCACTTCGAGTTCCCGAGAAGCGACGTGATCAGTGAGACGGATAAAGGACTGTACGTCAACTCCATCATCGGCGCCCACACCGCAAACCCGATCAGCGGCGACTTCTCGGTGGAGTGCAGGAACGCCTTCGTCGTGAAGAACGGCGCGATGGCCACGCCGATCAAGTCCATGATGATTAGCGGCAACATCTTCGAGCTGCTGAAGAAGGTGGACGCCATGGGCAGGGACGATAAGGCAGTGGGGCCGGTGATTTCGCCGACTGTCAGAGTCAAGGATATACGAGTGACGCCAGGGGCATAGACGATGAAAGTCGTTAAATCCGACCGCAAGAACAGAGGCATGGACCTCGATGGGATTGTCGACCTGCTCAACCGAGTGCCGGTGGGCAGAGTAGGGACCATATCGCCTGATGGCAGGCCTTACGTGGTGCCGGTCAACTTCGCCTATAATGACGGCAGGATATATTTCCACTGTGCCAGAAAAGGAAAAAGAGTCGACAACATACAGGCAAACCCGCTGGTCTGCTTCGAGACGGATGAGCTGCTCAAGCTCTACGTTTCGGCTGAAAAGCCATGTTCCAGCGACTCGTTCTACAGGAGCGCGATCGCCCAAGGCAGGGCAAGCATCGTCACCGATAAGGAAAAAATGCTGCATGCGCTCAGACTGCTGATGGACAGGTACACCGGCGGGAAGAAGCTCGGGGATATTCCTGACGATGTTCTGGAGAAGACGGCTATCGTCGAGATCGTCGTCGATGAGATCAGCGGGAAGGAGTACCTTCCGCCGGAAAAATGAATATCGCTTAGCATAGGCCGGGCAATCGTCGCATGCCGGGTGTCCGCTCGCGCGCGTGCGCGTGACCGAGCGCCCCGCTGTCCGTCCAAGTGCCCTCAGCCAACAGCGGGTGTCCGCTCGCGCGCGTGCGCGTGACCGAGCCTCGGGCGCTCTTGTTGAAGCCGCAGGGCGCTCTTGTTAACGGGCCGTATGATCCTCTTGTTCAGGCTGCCGCCAATAGGTCAGTCATATTTCGCGGTGCCTGCGTCAAGCGTTCCGCCCTCTTGAGAGGACCGCTTTGATTTGCTTTGTTGAGGCTGTACCAGTATGCCTTCGAATAGTGCTTTTATCAGCGATTTGCTCAATGGAGTAGGATAATAGCACGCCTTTCCCGGACTTTCGATGTCCTTGAAGAGCCTCACGCGCCTTTCGACAAGCCCGGCGGCTATCAGCAGCTTCAGGTGCCGGTCGATGTCGCCCGAGGACTCTGCACCGAACGTCTTTTTCAACTCGTTGAACCTCATGTTGTCCTTTGCCATAATGGCAATAAGAATCGCCCATGCTTTGTCATTGCAGAGAGGTTTGACTGCATTCCTGATCTCGAACGGAACTTCCGATAGATACAAACTTACTTTTTCCGGATCCATGTTGATCGCCTGAATCTCTTATATGGTCACAAATTTGTGACTTGTGGCATATATAATTTGTTAGATCGGAAGAGTAAAAATTAAAGATAGAGGAGATTTTTGCATAATTCGGTAAAAGTATTCCATACCGCTTCTTCTTTTATCCACAACATTAATGAATCTACTAGCCTATATTCTTTAGGCGATTTAAAAAAATAGCCCCTTGTCCATCTGGCCAGTGATTTAAAATGGAACAACAAAAATTACCCATAGAGTTAGGCCATCGTATATATGATGAGTACACAGAGAACGCAGATACTGTAGTTCATTTGGGCGATTCGCTAAAGTTCCTTAAAACTATACCATCGGGCATAGCTAATCTGATCATCACGTCACCGCCTTACAATCTTGGAAAAACGTATGAATGTAAGAGACCCTTTGAGGAATACCTTGATATCCAATCTAAGGTGATCGACGAGCTTGTAAGGATACTTAGAGAAGATGGCAGCATCTGCTGGCAAGTAGGCAACTACATAGAAAACAAAGAAGTGTACCCCCTTGACGCTTATTATTACCCTATTTTCAAGTCCAAAGGCCTGAAGCTGAAGAACAGAATCATCTGGCATATGGGTTTTGGAATGAACGAAACAAGAAGATTCTCTGGGAGATATGAGACAATCTTATGGTTCACCAAAAATGATAACCACAAGTTCATGCTTGATCGTGTCCGCGTACCGTCTAAGTATCCTGGTAAGAGACATCACAAAGGGGAGAAAAAAGGTCTTCCTTCGGGGAACCCGCTCGGAAAGAACCCATCAGACTTCTGGGAATTTGTTGTCGAAGAGTGGGAACGTGAAATATGGGAGATACCTAATGTCAAATCAGCACACCCAGAGAAAACAATCCACCCGTGCCAGTTCCCGATTGAATTGGTAGAAAGATGTGTTCTTGCGTTTACGGATGAGAATGATATCGTACTTGATCCCTATAGTGGTGTCGGATCATCACTCATCGCAGGATTAAAACACAATAGAAAGGTAATTGGTGTCGATAAAGAACCTATCTATATCGATATTACAAAGGAACGCATTGAAGCGTTCTATAATGGTACGCTGAAGATCAGGCCGTTAGGCAAACCGGTAATGATTCCTTCGGGTAAAGAGAAGGTATCTCAGATACCCGATGAATGGAAACAAATAGAAGAGAAGGTATCTGTGGTAGTAAAATAATTTTTAAATTTGTGACCTTCCATCAGTACCTTTCGTTATTCGCGGTACTTCAGCGCTCGTTTCATCGTGCTGTATTCCGATTATGCCAAGAAAACCGTCTTTACAATTAAAAGATCGCCAGAGAGGAAAATATGGCTCTAACTCTTCATAGTTTCCAATACGATCTGTCAAGTAATATGCTGTTTCTTTTGTAGGCACAATTAAAGTGCCGCCAATAAAGATACCTTTGTAGATCCCCATCGCCATCTTATTTACGGCTCGATGGCTGGAAGACACATTCCCTGTTTCCCACTCAACGGCAAACAACTTATTTCTGACTATTGTTGTCAAGTCGATAGGGCCTGGCCGTATTTGTGTTGCTATATCGACTTCTGTTTCTGTGTCCCATCCATGGCCTTTTAAGTGTCTCACGAATGAGTCTTTGATCGGTTTCACTCCATTGCCATGCCTTTCGGGATACAATAGAAATTTGTCAGTTCCTTCAGGCCATGATACTGAAGCGATTCCGTGGAGTATTTGATCTTTAATTACTTGGAAGTCTTCGCTTTTAGAAAAATCGCCCTGATCAATCAGCATAGTGAATGACTTAATTATCATCGTGTTCACCATCGCTCATTTTTTCAACACGATCTTCAAATTGTGATAGTAATTGAGAAGGTTTTAGACCAAAAGCATTAGAAATTTTAACTATCGTTGTAAGCGTAGGGGTTCTTTCGCCTCGTTCAATCAGGCTGATATAAGTCCTATCTAAACCGGTAAGTTCAGAAAGCTTCTCTTGAGAAATCGATCTACTAAGACGTAAGTCCCGTATAAGTTCCCCAAAGACTTTCTGATCTATCATTCGAATTCATTACTTTACAAAGACTATATTGGCATCTATCTAACGCTGACTATAGTCTACAAATAATTTTATGATAAAAATAAATTATGCAGAGAGATGAGCAGGTAATGTTTACATAGATTAGTTCCTGAAGCTCTGTATGGGCGCCGGTATCCTTCCGCCCCTCCGCACGAACTTCGCCGATGAGAACTTGTTCAGTCCCATTACCGGGCTGCCGCCGAGCAGACCGCCGAACTCGACGTGCTCACCTTCCTTGCCTGCGGGAATGATGCGCACGCCAGTCGTCTTGTTGTTGACCATGCCGATGGCGCACTCATCGGCTATAATCGCCGATATCGTCTCCGCCGGCGTGTCGCCGGGAACCACGATCATGTCCAGGCCCACCGAGCACACGCTGGTCATCGCTTCGAGCTTGTCGATGCCGATGGCGCCGACCTTGAGCGAATCGACCATGCCTGCGTCTTCGCTCACAGGGATGAAGGCCCCGGAAAGGCCGCCCGTATACGAAGTTGCCATCGCGCCGCCCTTCTTCACCGCGTCAGTCAGTAGCGCCAGCGCGGCTGTCGTGCCATGCGTTCCGCACCGCTCCAGGCCCATGACCTCTAAAATGTTGGCGACCGAGTCGCCCGCCGCCGGCGTCGGGGCCAGCGACAGGTCCACGAT
>JAEZKS010000163.1 GCA_023436075.1 Methanobacteriota archaeon | reverse complement strand
GAGTATGATTGCGTACGCGATAAGATTGCCCTCGATGTTAAAGCCGAATAGGCCTCCTCCTTCTTCCTCTTCTTCGCCTGCATCGAACCCGACCGCTTGCGCGAACCGCTCCTCGATGCCTTTATCGCCAGTGACGATGTACGCCAGGAGACAACATGCCAGGACGATAAATGCGAGCGCTCCGAACAGGAACAGCCCCTGTTTACCTGACAGCCGGGGCAACCCGGATCACCTCCCCGAGCAGGTCCGGGCGGATTTTTTCCACATATGCCACGATGTATCCAGTCACAATGCTCTCGATCAGGGCGACGCCCATGTTGACTGCAGCCAGCAGCGCCAGCCCGTACACAGTAGTCAGCGAATCCTGGCCTGAGCCCTGGACGCCGGATATGGCAATGATAAGGATCATAATGACGTTTCCTGCCGTCAGCCCGGACAGCGTCGCGACGCCAGCCCTCGAGAACGTGCCGACCCCCGTGCTTCTGAGCCATCGATAGACGAGATAAGCAATGGTTACCTCTGCCATGTTGACTATGACATTAGCCCCGATCAGGCCCCATCCCCCGTGACCGATCGCCGCCGAGAGTATGTTGATACAGAGTACGACGATGCCGCCCAGCGCCGGCCCGGCGAGAATGCCAAGCAGAGACGTCAGGTTCATGTGCACGCCGCCGAACAGCGGTATATTGATCTGGAAGATCGCAAAAGAAGCCGCCGTCAGCATGGCGGCCATGACATATTTCCGATTATCCGCCCGCCCGGCTCGCCGGGCCAGGTATATGCAAAGGAAGATCAGTACGATGGCAGCCACCCACCACAGGGTGGCCCATTCGAGAGAAAACGATCCGTCTTCGAGATGTATGTGCGCCATAAATTGCTCCTGTTATTCTATGGTATGCATTGGAATCGCCGAATATTTAAAATTTTGGTACGATACCAAAATACAAATTTTTATTATATTATTAATCTTTTTTCGGATTTATCGCCATGCATCGCATGATTTTAGCAGAGATGATAAAACAGAGAGTCGAACGTACAGGACACTAAGATTCACTAAGGGCACACTAAGTTACACTAAGGGTTTTTAAAAATAGCTGCGGGGATGCCATCTGTTAACAACCCTTAGTGTACCTTAGTGCGCACTTTGTGTAACTTTGTGTCCTATGCCACTTAGCCTGTACGAAAAGATGCTTTAACGACAGAGCAATGCGAAAAATTTGGCATGATACCAAACAAGTTGGTAAATCGCCAAATCTTTATATGATCGCCTGCCTAAACATAACTACATGAAAAATATCGACGGCCTGGAGCTGAGCCCGAAGAAGATCGAGTACTTGAAGTACCTGCTCGATTGTGACGGGTACGCGAAGACTACCGACATTTCGGATGAGTTTCGCGTAGACCCTTCCACGGCCACCAAGATGGTCAACGAGCTGACGGCGACCGGGCTGGTCGAGCACATCCCGTACCGGGGCGTACGGCTGACAGAGACCGGCCGGGAGTACGCCGCGTTTCTTGTCCGACGGCACCGGCTGCTCGGCCTGATGCTATCTCACTATGGCCTGACCCCGGAAGAAGCGTGCAACGAGACGAAGAAGTTCGAGGGCTACGTCTCCAAGGAGACGATCGACAAGATCTGCTCGTCACTGGGACACCCGACCATGGGCACCTGCGGCCGCATCTCGCACGATACGTGCTGCTGCTGCCCGAAAGACGAGGAGTGAGCAGGCATGCCTGGCACTATCTCCGGACACATCCCGGACATCGACCTCATCACCTACCACAGCGAGCACAACCAGACGATCTTCGCCAGGGTGAGCCCGTGGACCAAAGCCATCGCGCTCCTGATCATCGTCCTGTTCATCACTGTTGTCAAGAGTCTGGCCCTGATCGTCTTGCTGTATGTCCTGGTGCTGGCGATCTACGCAGCCGCCCGGCTCCCGCTACGCAAGCTGTTCGCCTGGTACACGCTGCCCCTGTTCTTCGTGCTGTCGCTGGTCATACTGATGATCTGGAACGTGCCCGGCCGGCCGCTGTTTTCCCTCGGGGCCTTCGGCTACGGCATCACGCTGAGCGATAGCGGTCTGCTCCTGCTCGTCGGGCTGTCCCTGAAAGCACTGATCTCCGTCACCTTCTCGCTATTCTTTCTGATGACCACGAAGTACAACTATTTCTCCACGATGATCTACCGAGTATTCCCGTCGCCGATCGACCAGATATTTCTCATGTCCTACCGGTTCATCTTTCTCACGCTCAAGATGGTGGACGCCATGATCAAGGCACTGCGCTCGCGGGGCAGCGGATTGATCTCCAGCGCCGCAAAGCAGAGCAGGCTCTTCGCGGAAGTATTCGCGCTCGTATTTATACGATCCTACGACCGGGCGGATCGGGTCAGCAAAGCGATGGAGTCAAGAGGATTCAGCGGCAAGTACATGGCCGCCACACAGATCCCGCCTATGCAGCCGGCAGACTATGCGTTTGTCGCCCTCTCGCTGGGCATGACGGCCTTAGCGATGTGGAGGGGATGGTAAAACATGACATTACAGAGACATTTAGAGCTGAAACAGGCATGCGCACATACCGGAAACGAGCTTGTTCACGTGGATTGCGCCAGCCACGTCTATCCGGACGGCAGCGTCGGCATCCACAACATGTGCTTCCGGGTGATGGAACACGAGATCGTCGGGCTCGTCGGGCCGAACGGCTCCGGCAAGTCCACGTTGATCGAGCACCTGAACGGGCTGCTAGAGCCCTCGCAGGGCAGCATAGTCGTGATGGGCCGGGACATCGGCGGTTCCGTGCGGAAAGCGATCTGGAAAGACGTGGGCATCGTGTTCCAGCGGTCTGACGATCAGCTCTTCGCCCCGACCGTGCTGGACGACGTGATGTTCGGCCCGCTGAACATGGGCATGAGCCCGGAAGAAGCCCGCAATGCTGCCATCGAAGCGCTGCGTGCCGTCGGTGCGCAAGACCTCGAACAAAAGCTGCCGAACTACATGTCCGGCGGGCAGAAACGGCTGGCCTGCATCGCCGGCATCCTGGCCATGAGACCGAAGGTGATCGCCATGGACGAGCCGACCTCGGACCTGGACCCGCTGCATGCCGAATCCGTGGAGAGAATCATCCGGGACCTCAGGGAACTGCACGGGATCAGCGTGGTGATCGCCACTCATGACCTGGACATGGCCGCGAGGCTCTGCGACCGCATCTGTGTGGTCAAATCCGGATCGATCATCGCGGAGGGAGGTCCCAGGGAGGTCTTCTACGATGACGACCTGCTCCGGGAGGCCGGCCTGAAGAAGCCAAAAGTGGCCGCCATCTACGAGGCCGTCTGCGGACAGGCCGGCGTCCCGGCAGACGATAGACCCGTTACCGTCGACGAGCTGGCGCTGCTGACACGACAGGCGTTCAACGCGAAGACAAAAGAGTAGCATAAGCGCAAAGTCACGAAGGAAACATCATGGCACACATACACCTCGAAGACGGCTCATTCACGCTGCCCTGGGCCCTGCTCTGGTCGGCGGCAGCGCTGGCGGTCGTCCTCGTCTGCCTCTACTGGCTACGCAACGTTAGAAAAGCAGACAGCCGTCTGATCACGCTGGCCGGGCTGCTTACGGCCGCTGCCTTCGCAGTATTCCAGATCGAGATCCCAGTGCTGGGCGTCCACCTCAGCCTGACGCCGCTGGTGGGCATCGTCGCCGGCCCGGCGATCGGCGGCATCATCTTCCTCATCGTCAACATCTTCTCAGCCGCTATAGGACATGAAGGGTGGACGATCATAGGGGCCAACCTCCTGATCAACATGGTCGAGGTCCTCTCAGCCTATTTCATCTACCGGTGGATCTCTGGCACCGCCAGGATGAAAACACTGTATTCCGCTGGCATTTCCACTTTCATCGCGCTGTTCATGGGCAACCTCGCCATGATGGCGATCATCCTGGTCTCGGGCATACAGGGCAAGGCATCCGTCGAGCTGTCTGAGCTCTCCGTCCTGGCCATCGCCAACGTCGCCATGGCTGCCGTGGAAGCTTTCGTCACCGGTTACATCATCGCGTACATAAAGAAAGTCAGGCCGGACATGCTCGGGAGCACTGGATACAGAGCACACTGAGGCCACGGAGGGCTCGGATGGGCAATGAGTACAAGTCATGATTAGGCCAGTATCTTTCATGCCCACCGTGTCCAATGCCTGAGTTAACGGTTGATGACAAAAAGGCTAAAAAGGCAGAGATCAATTTAGTCAATCATGAGGAAGTCGCTGTCGGGTAAATCTCCCGGACTATCGGGAGACCAGGGCCCAGATCGTAAAAAAATGAAGAACATCGCCATCGGTACAGCCATCGGGGCCGTAGTTTTGTTAATCCTCGTCGTAGCTGTGCTGACGCTCCTGAACAATGGTGATGCCGCGCCGGCCCCTACGCCCACACCCACACCCACACCCACC
>JAEZKS010000157.1 GCA_023436075.1 Methanobacteriota archaeon | reverse complement strand
TTTTCTTAGGGAAAGCCGACCGGGTCTCCGAGCGAACGTTGAACACGCTGAATAGTTGGAACTGCACCAGCGTAGTCAGCGCCATGGTGCGGGCGTGGTCCAGGCTGACCCCCTTGTTCAACTGCCAGATATATACGGCGAGCGTCCCGACAGCCAGGACTATGCCGGTGAGGACGAGGCGGCTGACCATCAGGCGGGAGATCACCGGCTCGTCCCGTGGCCGGGGCGGATGTCGCTCGATGCCTTTCTCCGCGGGTTCGAAGGCCATGGCAAGATCCTGCAGGCCGTTGGTCACCAGGTTCATCCAGATGATCTGAGCGGGCAGCAGCGGCAGGGGCAGGAGCAGCACGATGCTGGATAGGATCAAGGCCACCTGCCCGAAGCTGCCGGCAAGAAGGAATAGTACTACCTTGCGTATGTTGGCGAAGATTACCCGGCCCTCTTTGACAGCCGCGAAGATGCTGGCGAAATTGTCGTCGGTGATCACCATCTCGGCGGTCTCCTTCGCTGCATCAGAGCCGCTTTTTCCCATGGCCACTCCAATGTGGGCGGCCTTGAGCGCCGGAGTGTCGTTCACGCCGTCGCCGGTGACTGCCACCACCTCCCCCCGGCGCATCAATTGCCGGACGATGCGTAACTTATGGAGCGGTGAAACTCGGGAAAACACAGAGACGCGGCCGACCTGCTCGTACAGCTCGTCGTCGCTCATCCATTCCATGTCCTCGCCGGTGATCACGGCCTCGTCCCCGCCTTTCATGATGCCGAGACGCTGGGCGATGGCTACGGCAGTCGCCCGGTGATCGCCCGTGACCATGATGACGCGGATGCCTGAGGTCTTCGCCTGTCGGATAGCCTCGAAAACTTCATCCCGCGGGGGGTCGTACATGCCCTCGATGCCCAGGAACACGCAGCCACTGGCGATCATTTCCGGCTCGATGTCCCTAGTCCCGGCCGGAAACCGCTTGCACGCCATGGCGAGCATCCGCAGCCCTTCAGCCCCCATGATATCGTTGGCATCGGCAGCCTGCTTCGCGTCGAAGGCCTCCACCCGGCCCTCTGACGCCAGCTCCCGGTCGCACATGCCCGCGATCCGGTCCGGGGCACCCTTAATGAACGCTATGCAGCCTTCGCCGTTTACGTTCCGGTACAGAGTCGCCATGTACATCCGCTCCGACTCGAACGGTATCTCATCCAGCCATTCATACTCGACCAGCTCCTTTCCCTCTTCGAGGCCGCCCTTCATAGCCGCCACGATGAGGCTCACCTCGGTAGGGTCTCCAACAGGCCGGTAGTCGCCGGTATCTTCTTCTCGCTCCAGGCTGGACTCGTTGGCAAGGAGCCCGGCCCGCAGACACATCTGCAGCGCGGGGCACGCTCCTTCACACTGCTCTGGCAAAATTTTGCCTTCCGGGGAAAACCCGGAGCCCGTGACCCGGAAATATCGTCGCCCTGCGTAGATGCGGACTACGGTCATCTCGTTGCGTGTCATGGTACCGGTCTTGTCCGAAGCGATCACCGTGGTGCTGCCGAGGGTCTCCACCGCAGGCAGCTTGCGTACGATGGCATTACGCTCTGCCATCCGCTTCACCCCGATGGCCAGCGTGATCGTGATCACGATGGGCAGGCCTTCGGGCACCGCCCCGACGGCCATCGCGATGCCGGTGAGGAGCATCTGGTACAGCGTCTCGCCCGCCAGCAGCCCCAGCACCACCACCAGCGCGGAAATGCCCAGCACTGCGAGCCCGATCTGCCGGCTGAGGCGCTTCAGCTTTTCCTGTAGGGGGGTGGCCACGCTCTTCACTGTGGCCACTTCCCGGGAGATCATTCCCAGTTGCGTATTGCGGCCGGTAGCGACGACGATGCCCTTTCCCCGGCCGGCCATGACCAGCGTTCCCATGAACGCCAGGTTGGCAGCGTCGCCAGGAGACATGCAGGCCCCGGCCACAGGATCAGTGATCTTCCGGGAAGTCATCGATTCGCCAGTCAATACCGACTCGTCGATCTCCAGTCGGATCACCTCGATCAGCCGCAGGTCTGCGGGCACCCGGCTGCCGGATGTCAGCATCACGATGTCTCCTGGCACTACCTCTTCGCCGTTAATCTCTTCCACATGGCCGTCGCGCACTACCACGGCTTTCGCGGCTGCAAGAGACTTGAGCGCGCTGATCGCCCGCTCTGCCTTGAGCTCCTGGAAGAAGCCGATGACAGCGTTGATGATTATCACCAGCGCGATGACGCCCGAGTCGACCCAGTCCTGCAGAAAGGCTGTGATCGCAACTGCGATCATCAGGATGTAGATGAGCGGGTCGGTGAACTGGTCAAGGACAAGCTTGAGCACGTTCAGCCTTTTCCCGGCTTCGAGGGCGTTCGGACCGTACTCCTGCAGCCGCCTCCCGGCTTCCTGCTGCGAGAGGCCTGCGTGACCTGTCCGCTGTGCTGTGAAGGTTTCCTCCTCGGTCCGGGCGCAGAATTCGAGACTCATGGCAGCACGATTAATTTATAAAAATGTCTGTATATAAAATTGAGCCGGGGGATGCCGGCCGCGCTGGCGCGATCAGGTTTGTCCGATGACAAAACGGCCAAGTCATATAACCTTAAAAATATCACGCATGTATGGTCCCGGGGGTTGCCATGGAATACGGCGAATCACAAGCCAGCGTCGACGACATAACAGGCGCACTGGTCATCAGGGAGGGCAACCTGTCGCTGATCACGGAGCAGAACGGTAACATTCCGCCCGGCGAGGAACATGGCTTCGGACTGTACCACCGGGACTGCCGGTTTCTCAGCCGCTACGTCACGCGACTGAACGGCCGGCTTCTCACCAGCATCCTGTCCAGCGACGAGGAGGACTACGCGTCGACGGTGGTGATGACTAACCGGGATTTCACTGACAGTGCCGGACATCCGGTGGAGAAGAATACTATCACGATCCGCCGGAACCGGCTGATACCCGGCATGGTCGTCGAGCGCACCTCTATCACGAATCACAATCCCTTCGGCCTGGACATCTGCCTGGAGCTGGAGTTCGATGCCGACTTCAACGACATCTTCACCATCCGGGGCATAACAAAAAACCGGGACGGCCAGCTCCTGGAGCCTGAGTACGAGGACGGCCATCTTCGCTTTTCCTATCAGGGAAAGGACGGCCATCTGCGGACCACCAGGCTGTCGTTCGATCCGGCACCAGAATGCGCCGACGGACACAAGTGTACCTACGACCTCCGCCTCGGGCCCGGAGGCAGCCGTACCGT
>JAEZKS010000108.1 GCA_023436075.1 Methanobacteriota archaeon | reverse complement strand
TGAGGGAGCTGGTGAAAAAGGGCTTTGTCGTGAAAGAGAGCGCGGCCGGCGGCAGCGTCCGGTACTCCATACGAGAAGAATATAAAGAAAAGGTCGCCGGTACGCTGAATGGATATCTGGCGCCGAGCCAGTGACCGGCTATTGCCGGGGCGCCTCGATGCTGTTCTTGTCGCTCATCACCTCGTCCCACAGCCATTTGTAGTCCATGGGAGAGTTGAGAAACTCGAGTTTGTCGATGTCGCGAACCAGCCCGTACATCTCCATGCCTTTCCGGAGTCCGACCTTGCCGGCGTTCGTCGGCTTGAGGAATCGAAGCTCCGGAGGGCTGTCGCAGCGGCAGTTGCGGGCGAACTTGCCGCCGGCAAGCTCGAAATAGGCTGCGCCGCCGCACTTCCTGTACGGCTCGTAGATCGACGAGAACTGGCGGGACACCCAGTTGGCCATCTTGAGCTCCTGGTTGGACGGGTTGATAGTGACATGCCCGTAATTGGGCGGTATCAGCACTTTGTCGCCCTCGTGTGCCACGACCAGCGCCACGTCGGAAATGCGACCTCCGTCGCAGCGCTGCAGCAGGTAGTGAGCCGTGCCGTGCAGCACCTCATAGACTTCCGGGTAGGTCTGTCCGGTAGCATCGATCTCCGGGTGGTAGTGTCCGGCAGTCTTGACATACTCGTCGCCCAGCCGGCCCGGCGGGATCACTGTAATGTCATATCTCAACGCGTGATCCAGAATGATCGACCGGTCCTGCCGGCTCATGGCCAGGTCCCGGTACATGTAATACAGGTCCGTGTCAGGGGCGGTTTTCAGCCAGTCGATGTCGCAGACGACCTCCCGCATGTCGCTGAGCCTGCGTACGTCAGGATCGACACGTTTGCCGCCAAATTCCAGCGATCGGTCCATGATGCGAAGTTCCTCAATTATATAATAACTGGGTTTCTCCATATAATTTTTGATACATTGCGGCGACCGGGGCGAATATAAGTCACCGAATAATATTTATGCCCTTAAACCATATGGATATAACCATATGAATGAGTGGGACGACGGAATAGACCAAAATAAAGTATACTTCGCGTGTAAAACTTGCGGTTTCGTTTTTCAGGACGATCCTGCACGTTTTCCGGTCACCTGCCCCCAGTGCGGCAGCGAAGACTGCATGAGAACGTAGGCGGACAGACCTGATAATCGCCGTGGCTAAGGGGCCTTCACAGACCGGTAGCTCGTGCCACCTGAGGATTCAAATGATCGTCCGCACGAGCACGCTGCCCAGCAGCAGGATGCCACATCCCAGCGCAACGGCGGGGTTTCTGATTATCTCAAAGTTACCGGAGTAAAGCAGAATGCCGGCTCCGACAAGTATCACGCCTGCGATCAGGCCAGTAGTGTCAACAGCCTTTCTCGCATGTCGTTGCTTATTGCCGACTTCCGGCACCCGAATAGTCCCATTCAAGTGGTATCCAGGCTCCGGATCGTCTCGCTGATTGTCAGCGTCTCTCCGATAGGCGGCACAAGCGGGCACAAAGTCGTCGGAATAATTCTCAGGGCAGCTTGCGGGGATACCGTCCACGGAGCTTGATCCGGGGCCGGAAAGACGTGCCTCGATAGCTGCAGTCCGTCCTTGCAGGCCTTTCATCCGTTGTTCGAGCGACATCAGTCTCCCGGCAAGGTCTTTATCGATAGAGTAGCTTTTCCCGTCGGACATATTTTCTCACTATTGAAAATAAGTCGCAAACTATAAGTAATTTACCGATAATTGTAAAAAAGTATGCTTGAGAACGAAGGTGGCGCAGATTTCCTGCCCATGAAGCTCGCGACCGTATTGATCGTCTCGTCGCTTATTCTCGTAACCGTGGCGACGTATGCCCTTGAGGTGGCCGGGCAATGGTCAAAGGCGTCGGCTCGGGCTTGCGCATCGAGAATAGTCGCCGTGGCAGAGGCGGAATATTCAGACGTAGCGAGAGGTGGCGCTCATCTCACGGTAACTGTTCCGGATAGCGTGATCAATATAACCTTCAGGCGAGTGCCGGCAAATTTCCAGGCCGGAGCCTCTGGTGAGTATTCCATAAGATACGCCGATGGCAGCGAAGAGCTCCATGTCTCCGGCGTGCCTTTCGGCTCCGGGAACGTAGAGTCCGGTTGTAGCGAGCCGGTCGTGCTTTATCCGGGGAGGTATTCGATCCGCATCGCCACAGAAGAAGTCGGCGACATGACAATGGCGCTCATCTATTCGGAGGCAGCATGAAGAGTGACTACGGGAGCATGGAAGGCATATTGTCCGGCGCCGGCGTAGCCGTAGCAGCTTCGATCGTCATGCTCGTCGTCCTTGTCCTTTTCAGGTCGACTCTGCCTGCTGATGCCGCAATAGCGATACAGTCCGCGGCAGACGAGATTTGCGGCGACATCGGCACTGTTGCCGTTTCGTCGATACCGATCGCCAGGGATGATATTCGTCCTGCAGAGGGCATCACAGTCAACATTTCATCAGACTACGTAGTCACCCGTGACTTACAGGGCCTGGAGTTCGCCAGGCCGCTGACCGTAAGGGTATATCCGGGCAATTACCATGGCGCAGGCGGCGTCGACTGGAACGATACGGCAGAGATGCGCGAATACCTCAACGCCACTTTCGGAGAGCGTGGCACGCGGGATTTCCCGTTGAGCGCCGAAAACCGGAGCCTTGCTTCGACATTGCTGGAAAGTGCAGGCCTTGATCTGGTCAGCCATCCTGTCTGCATAGACTGGTCTATGCCACTGACCGTGGAAAAATTGTTCATATTCGTCCATAACGCCTCGAATGGCATAACGGAGAGTGATTCCTACGTCTTCGTTTATCGATGATGACCGGGGCGTGACGGAGCCTTATACGGACCTTCCGGCCGTCGGCCTGGTCGTCATTGGCATTCTGCTCTTTGGATACCTGCTTTGCTCGGCTTATTCTGCATATGCCGCGAAAGCCTCTTACGTCGACATGAAAGAGGATCTCCGTACGCTGGCCGTTGCCCTGTCAGGAGACCCGGGCATAGCCTGCGAAGGCGGCGCTACAGTTCTGGATGCCAGAAAACTGGAGAATATTTCTACGGACTGCGACTGGCTGCGGAAATATGGCACGCCAGGCCAGATAGTTTCCATAGAAGTTGCTGCAGACAAGTTCAGATGGGCTTCGTCTCCTGTCGATAAGGCAACAGCAGGCTACCTCCTGCCGGTAACCGTCAGGCTGAACGATGCCCGCTGCCTGTCCGGCACTATGACCGTGAGCGTTTCGGAGGGAGGATAATGCACGATGGGGGATATTCGACTGTAATGGACGCCATCCTCTTCCTCATGCTCGTAGGCATCTGCGCTGTCATCCTCGGCCCAGCTATATCCGGTCATGCTTCGGAACGGTCGGTGGCAGACAGAGGACTGCGAGAGATTGCGGCCGACGTGCTCTGCACCCTCGAAACGGAACAGGTGGATTACTTCGAATACCGGGTACTCGGCGATGTGGCCGACAGGATAGTAGCTGTGGGCGGCATTAACGTCACTCAGAGTGTTCTTTACCTGAACATGGCAACAGCGCTGCTCGGCCGGGGCAACAGACACATGGCGGTCATGGACATCGCCGCCGGGGGCGCAGCATGCCAGTTTCTGGTCGAGTACGGAGATACGTCCGTGCAGGCCAACCCGGTCACCGCCGAATATAGTAGCGCAGTATCGGCGTTGGTAGACCAGGAGATACGATCTTGTCTGGACTCGCGATACCAGTACGAGTTCACGCTCCGCTGGACTCCGCTGATCGGTGTCCCGATCGCCGGCGAAGTGAGATCAGGCGGAACTTGTCCTTCGGGCGCGGCTTCGTCGAGCATGCAGGTCACCATGCCCTGCACAACTGGCATCACCCGCGCATTGATCGAGCAGGCCTGCATTTCCGATCTCGAAGAGGTCGACCGTTGCATTGACGAGTACCGGGTAGATGGCGATGCGATCAGCCTTCGGCAGAGACTTGGCGATGTCATCGGGAACTGCCTGAAAAATACGACGGCACTGGCAATGGACGAAATATGGAACAATACGCTGGGTTCATCCTTTTCCGTCAACAGCAGCATCAACCCTCTGAAGGTGCTTGGAGAGTTCATCGACGGCAAGACATCGGACATGAGAGAGATGATCGGTCTCAACCTCTCGGTAAAAGACCGCATCGATGGACTGGGTGACGGGTATTATCACGCGGAGGCGAACGGGCTGGCAGAGGAAATGACTGCGGATATCGTTGAAGACAAGATGAATGCGGCAGATGCCAGGCGAATGCTGCTCGACTGGCTGAAGGCAAGGTACAAGCCATCGAGCGCGATCGCGACAGTCAGCGTATGGACGGGAGCCTATGCTTGAGAACGATGATGCCCGGATTCCCTTTGCCGCCATAGGTGTGCTTCTCGTGCTCTTGTCGACAATCGTCACCGTTTACCTGGCAAGCATGGAATCGGCTGGCGTGATGCGAGACATCGCCGACGACCGTGACAGGGACGTCAGCCGTGCGTTGACGCTGGCGGTTTCTGACATAGGCACTGCCATGAACTACGCTGGCCTCGTCGCCGAAGCCGAGGTCGGAAAAAGGCCTATCGTCAACACGAGCAATGGCAGCTCGTTTGCAATGGGCGCGAAATGTGTCGACGACGAGCGCATAAAACTCATAGCCTGGCAGGAGCTGTCGAAGTACCTCGATGTGAACTATAACGGGAGCTTTGCATACGGGGACTATACCGTCACCGCAACGTTGACCAGAGATTACCGCTCGCTGGCACTTGAGCCGGACAACATGACCATGGGGCGGACGTTAGACCATCCGCTGGCCCCGTGCAGGATGGAATATACTACATATTATACGATGACAGCTCCTGTACGTCTAACAGTCGAGCGTCCTGGCAGCGACTTTACATACAGCGAAGACCGGGTCATCCGCAGCCTGATCACCGCTCGTTATCCTCTGCTGAGGGACCTGACCGGCGAGTTCGAGCGCCGGCTCAATGGGACGCCGATGTCTCTAGACCTGACGGCGGCATCGTTCGCTCTCACCTGGGCGAGGGGCTACGTACAATATGCGTCCGGCGCTCCGCTCAACATCGTGGACAACTCGCAGGTAGAACTGATCGTCAACGGCGCCTTGCTGACTGAAGAAGGATTCGAATACAACTCGGTGGACCCTCTCGGCCTGGCCACATTTGCATATAACTGCCTGGGCAATGCAGCCCGGCCTTCGGAGGTTAACAGCTACAATATTAGCAACGTCAGTGAGACAGGACTGGATCGCTCAGCCGATCCACCGGAGAAGTACACTTTCAGCGCAGACGAGATGGCGGATCGGGCCTATGAAAACGTGAGCTTCGGAGGCTACGCCGAAAGCACTAGGGAGGGAGCTTACACGATGCAGATGTACGTCGAGATCGCAAGGGACAAGGACTATTACCCTCGTATCAACGCGACGTATACCGTCGAAGATGACCAGGAACCGATCTCGTCGACCGGCCCGGGGATAAGGTCGCTGCTGAAGAGGACCTTCCGGGCATACGGCGATAATAGCGACGGCAATGGCTTTGCAGACCGGGTGACGGTAACGTACTTCGTCAGTCGCTATTCCGCGCTCCAGTACTTCGGAACAGGACGGTACACCGAATCTACCGAAAACCTCGACGACCCGCTACTTGCCGGCAGTTCCAACGACGTCGTTAGCCCGTTTGTCCCGTATATTTACGAACGGGACCTGAGTTTCGGACAAAAGGCTTTCACGGATGATAACCTCAGAGAAGCTATCAAATGGTACGAGGCATCGTTCGACCTTCCGGGCGAGACGGGTCGATTCGAGCGAGTGCTGGCTGACATCATCGGCGACCATGACGGCTGGCAGTCATTGGTGCCGGCGGCATTTACCGACCAGTCGTACGAGTTCGTCTGCGGCCCGGATAATAGATACCCGGTCTGGGTAGAAATCGAGGCCGATTATGAACTGCGCGACCTGATCAATCTCATTAAAAGAGAAATGACAATCGACCTGGACCCGGAAGACTATGGCGGCTCTCCTGCGGAAATGACGGCGACCGCATATAAACTGCTTTACGACCGGTTCATGGAGAGCTATGACAGGTACCTGGACCGGCAGAGCTACTTCTGTACGCCACCACAGGGCGATTACTGCAACCTTCCTGCCTATCGGTCCTGTGGCTTGAAGGCAATCTTCCGGGTACGACAGGCCTTTCTGACTGACCTGTCTCGACAACTTGAAGACGCGGCAAACAATGCTGGCAATTCGATCGACCGGGCCATCGACGATCAATTGAACGGGACTGGGTTGAGCACCTCGAACCTCATGACCGGGGCCACTGGCGCAAAAAGCTACCTGGCGGAACGTCTTTACATTCCGTTCGGCCTTTCGATGGACCTGAACAGCAGCCGTGAATTCGCCAGAGGCTACCCATGGGACGAGGAAATCACAATAGCTGTCGACCAGAGCCCCTCATATCTGGACACTGGCAGGCACGTAGACGAAGAGACCGGCTATTCTGTCCGTACACTGCGGCTGCGAAACGTCTGCTTGTTCTCTCCAGCCGCCGAGATATCATGGAGCGATGAGATAGCGGATGCCATGGCAGCGCCGGTAATGGCCGGAATCGACGCCATTGCAGCGAGCGTCGATAACATTACGAACGAGACTGTGATAGCAGAAGTCGATAAGCTGACCGTGGAGATTTCCAGCGGCGTCAGGGACGCCCTGAAGAACGAGATCGCATCCGTACTCGGTGATGATGCAGGCTACGGCGAGGCCATCTCGCAGGAGTCGATCGACGGTGCCATCGATCGGGCGTACCAGAGACGTAACGGCGACAGCAAGGCAGTGATCAAAGACCTGTGCAACGGGACGCTGGTGAAAGAGATCGCCGATGATCTGATCGACTATAGCGCGTCTTCGATCAAGGAAAATGCCCGGAAGGTGGCAGAAGGGTACGTAGACGAATATACCCTGTATATCGAAAGGAAAATTGAAGAGAAAATTACCGGAGCAGGTCATAAGGCTATCGTACAGGTAACTGTGAAGCTGAAGGACGAAGTGCGAAATGTGTTCCGGGACTTCGCACGAGAGGCCGCGCAGGATGTCGCCGGCAAAGTCATGGATGCCGGACTGAGCCGGGCCCTGGGCATGGTACCTTCAGGTCTGCCGCTGCTGCCGCCATGGGGATGGTGGGCTACGCTGAATGTCTGGTACATCGAGGTAGAGGGAGTGATAC